>JBJKRK010000235.1:0-10683 GCA_046704705.1 Candidatus Limnocylindrales bacterium
GGTCGCGGCCGACACGATGTCTGACGGTCGGCCGATGGAGCCGGCTCGAGCCGGGCGTCGGGCTGTCGGGCTGGCTCGGTTCGGTTGCCGGGTGGCGCGGCTCCGTCCGTGCGGCTCCTGTGGCACCGGCGCCCGCGCCGTCGTGCGCACCCGTCTCCGTCGGGCCCGCGTCACGGGCAGCGGCGCCCGGATCCGGCCCCGTATCCCGTGCTGGTTTCCAGTGCGACATCGGCGATGCTGCTGCAGGGTTCCCCCGGATGGCGGTCCGCTCGTTGCGCGCTCGCCGTCCAGTTGCAGGCTAGCACGGTGCCTCGAAGCGGCCGCGGGACCGGCCACCGGGGCAGCCGACGAATGGGCCAGACGTACGGTGGACAGGCCCGCGCGTTGTCGGGTACACTCCCGGGCACTTCGTACAGAGGAGTACGCGTTCCCGTGGCAGACCCCAGGTACTCGCGCGATCGCTCAGCCGTGGCGCTGACGCCAGACGGCCGGCGCGTCGAGATTCGCCTGCCCGACCCAGCCTCCTCCGTCGATCTCCTTGGCCTCCTCCGGCTCGTAGCCCTCGGGCTCCTCGAGCTTATTACCGGCTCCCGGCGGGAGCCTGGAGGGAGACGAGAAGGTCGCCGCTAGCGACGACGGACGTCGAACCAACAGGGACCCTCGCCGGGAGGCGAGGGTCTTTCGTTTTGGGCGGCGCCCGGCGGTGTTGGTGGCGCGCGGAAGCGTTGATGGTGGCGGCCGGCGGCGGACGACGAGCGGCACGGACAGGCGACATGGACAGGCGACATGGACAGGCACACGAGCGGCATGCACAGCAGCGGAGCAGAACGATGACGATGACCGAACGAGCGTCCGGGCGGCACGTGCCCGGCGCAGGCACGCCCGAGGCGGACCGAGTCGAACACGCGCGGGCGGCGATGCTCCACGAGGCCCCCGTTCGCCATCGGACGCGCATCGGCGCGGACGTCGTCTGCGAGGCACTGCTGCGTCAGGGCGTGGACATCTTCTTCGGCTACCCGGGTGGCGTGCTCCTGCCGTTCTACGACGTCCTGGGTGACTATCCGGCCCTGCGGCACATCCTGGTGCGCCACGAGCAGGGTGCGGCCCACGCCGCGGACGGCTATGCACGGGCCACCAACCGCGTCGGTGTCTGCATGGGCACCTCGGGGCCGGGCGCCACGAACCTCGTCACGGGCATCGCGACCGCGCAGCTCGACTCCAGCCCGATCGTCGCGATCACCGGCAACGTCGCGAGCGCGCTGCTTGGCAAGGACGCCTTCCAGGAGATGGACATCACCGGCGTCACGCTCCCCATGACCAAGCACAACTACCTGGTCCGCGACGCCGACGACCTGCCCGAGGTCTTCGCCGAGGCGTTCCACATCGCGCGGACCGGTCGACCCGGGCCGGTACACATCGACATCACGAAAGACGCGCTCCAGCAGGAGACCCGGGCGCAACATCCCGAATCGGTTGACCTCGCCGGCTTCAGGCCCACCTTCGACGGGCATCCGCGGCAGCTCCGCATCGCCGCGCGGACCATCGACGAGGCGCGCCGCCCGGTCATCCTCGCGGGGCACGGCGTGCTCCTCGCCGAGGCCTGGGACGAGTTGCGAGCGTTTGCCGAGCGAGCGCAGATCCCCGTGGCGCACACGCTGCTCGGGATCGGTGCGCTCGACGAACGCCATCCGCTGAGCTACGGCTACATGGGGATGCACGGCTGGAAGCACGTCAACCGGGCGATCCAGTCGGCTGACCTGCTCATTGCGCTGGGCATGCGCTTCGACGACCGCGTCACGGGCAAAGTGAGCACGTATGCCCCCGGCGCCCGCATCGTCCAGGTCGATATCGATCCGGCCGAGATCGGCAAGAACGTGTCGGTCGAGGTGCCCATCGTGGGGGATGTGAAGCGCGTGCTGGCCGCACTGACGCCCCTGGTGAAGGAGCGCCGCCCGGAAGAGCGCGCCGCATACCTCGCCGAGCTCGAGGAGTGGCGCCACGAGTCGGAGGGCCGCAGCTGGCACGGCTCGGGGGCGTGGCGCGACGGCCGCCTTTCCGCCGACTTCGTCATCGAGCAGATCGGCGACCTCACCGACCACGACGCGACGCTCGTGAGCGATGTCGGCCAGAACCAGATGTGGATGGCGCGCTACGCGGGCTTCCGGCGGCCGCTCTCGCACATCAGCTCCGGCGGCCTCGGCACGATGGGCTTCGGGCTCCCGGCAGCCATGGGCGCCGCGCTCGGACGGCCGGACAAGGAAACCTGGGCGATCGTCGGCGACGGCGGCTTCCAGATGACGCTGCAGGAGCTCGCCACGCTCGTGCAGGATCACATCCCCGTGAAGATCGCCATCCTCGACAACCAGAAGCTCGGCATGATCCGCCAGTGGCAGGAGCTGATCTACGCCGGCAACTACCACTCGGCGCACCTGGTGGGGCCCGACTACCTGAAGCTCGGCGACGCGTACGGCATCCCGGCCTTCCGGGCGACCGAGCCCGACGAGGTGTCGCGGGCCATCCAGGCGGCGCGCGCGGTCGACGGGCCGGCGATCGTCCACTTCAGGATCGCCGACGAACAGAATGTCTTCCCCATGATGCCCGCCGGCAAGGGGCTCTCGGACCTGATCGAGAAGTGGGAGGGAGCGGACGAATGAGCGCCGCTGACAGCAACGGACGGCGACCCTCGGCCGCCCCGGATCCCGGGGCCGGCGCCACCTCGCTTCCGGCCGTGGCCACGCCGGCCGATCCCCCCGCAGCCCGCATCGAACCCGGCAGCGGGACGCCACACCGCCATGTCCTGGTGGCCGTCGTCAACAACCGGCCGGGCGTCCTGAACCGCGTGGCGAGCCTGCTGCGGGCCCGCAACTTCAACATCGAGTCGCTCGCCGTCGGCCGCACCGACCGGCCGGAGGTGAGCCGCATGACGATCACCCTGCGCGGCGACGACGTCGCGGTCGAGCAGGTGAGCAAGCAGCTCTACCGTCTGATCGACGTCCTGAAGGTGCAGGACGTCACGTCGGATGCACGCATCGAGCACGAGCTCGCCCTGATCAAGGTGCGCGCCACGGCAAGCACCCGTCCGGAGATCCTGAAGATCGTGGAGCTCTACCGTGGGCGCGTGCTGGACGTGGCGGCGGATTCGGTGATCGTGGAGGCGACCGGCACCGAGGACGAGGTCGACGCGCTCGTGGCGCTCGTCGGCGGCTTCGGTCTGAAGGAGATGGTGCGCACGGGCGCCACCGTCATGGTGCGCGGCTCGCAGGCGATCGAGATCGATGGAGGCAGCAAGTGACCGCGCGCATGTACTACGACCCCGACGCCGACCCGACCGCGCTGCTCGACCGGCGCGTCGCGATCATCGGCTACGGCAGCCAGGGGCATGCGCACGCCCTGAACCTGCGCGACTCGGGCCTGCAGGTCGTGGTCGGCCTGGCCCCGGGCTCGAAGAGCAGGGCGCTCGCCGCCGAGGCGGGGCTGCAGGTGACGGATGTCGGCGATGCGGTCCAGGATGCCAACGCGATCATGCTCCTGGTGCCGGACACCGCGCAGAAAGCCGTGTACGACGTGGAGATCGCCCCCCGGCTGCACCAGGGGCAGCTGCTGATGTTCGCCCACGGCTTCAACATCCACTTCGGCCTGATCGATCCCCCGGCCGGCATCGACGTGGGGATGGTCGCCCCCAAGGGGCCGGGCCACCTCCTCCGCTCAGTGTACGTGGAGGGGGGCGGGGTCCCGGCGCTCTTCGCGGTGCATCGGGATTTCACCGGCACCGCGCGGGCGCGCGTGCTCGCCTACGCGCGGGCCCTGGGCGCGACGCGCGCCGGCGTGCTCGAGACCACCTTCGCGGAGGAAACCGAGACGGACCTCTTCGGCGAGCAGGCGGTGCTGTGTGGCGGCACCGCGGCGCTCGTGAAGACCGGCTTCGAGACGCTGGTCGAGGCGGGGTATCAGCCCGAGCTGGCGTACTTCGAGGTGATGCACGAGCTGAAGCTCATCGTCGACCTGATGTACCGCGGCGGCCTGAACTACATGCGCTTTAGCGTGAGCGACACGGCCGAGTACGGCGACTACGTCTCGGGTCCCCGCATCGTGGACGACCACGTGCGCGCGACGATGAAGCAGGTCCTCACGGAGATCCAGGACGGCTCCTTCGCCCGCCGCTGGATCGCGGAGAACGACGCCGGCCGGCCCGAGTTCCTGCGGCTCCGGCAGCGGGACCAGAACCACCTGATCGAGCGCGTCGGGGGCGAGCTCCGCGCGCGGATGCGCTGGTTGAATCCGGTCGAGGTCAAGCCCGACCAGGCACAGGCGGCCGCGGAGCACGCGGCGGAAGGGACGCGCTGAGATGGCAGCAGGAGCAGATGGCGCCGGCGTAGCGCCGGATCGGGCAGGCCGCATCGGCGTGGTCCCGGGCACCGTTCGCATCTTCGACACCACGCTGCGCGACGGCGAGCAGGCGCCGGGCGCCGGGCTCACGGCCTCGGAGAAGATCGAGGTCGCGCGCCAGCTCGTCCGGCTCAACGTGGACGTCATCGAGGCGGGCTTCCCCGCATCCTCCCCCGGCGACTTCGAGGCGGTGCAGCACATCGCGCGCGAGACCAAAGGCGTGGCGGTCGCGGCGCTGGCCCGCTGCCGGGACGGCGATCCCCAGCGCGCCGTGGAGGCGATCCGCGTCGCCGAGCGCCCGCACCTCCACGTCTTCATCGCCACGAGCGACATCCACCTGACGCACAAGCTGCGCATGAGCCGGGAGGAGTGCCTGCAGGCCGCAGTGCAGTGGGTGCGCTACGGGCGCCAGGCCCTGGGTCCCGACGTGGAGATCGAGTTCAGCGCGGAGGATGCGAGCCGCACCGACAGCGATTTCCTCCTGCGCGTGCTCGAGGCGGTCGTGGATGCCGGTGCCTCCACGGTGAACATCCCCGACACGGTCGGCTACGCGATCCCCGCGGAGTTCGGCGCGCTCGTGGGACGGGTGGTGGAGCGTGTCGGCTCCGGTGCCGTGGTGAGTGTCCACTGCCACAACGACCTGGGCCTTGCGACGGCCAACACGCTCGCCGCCATCCAGGCGGGGGCGCGCCAGGTGGAGGTCACGGTCAACGGCCTGGGCGAGCGCGCCGGCAATGCCTCGCTCGAGGAAGTGGTGATGGCGCTGCGGACGCGCCCGACGCAGTTCGTCGACCTCCGCAGCCGTGTCGCCACGGAGCACATCACCGCGGCGAGCCGCCTGGTGAGCTATCTGACCGGCTTCGTCGTCCAGCCCAACAAGGCCATCGTCGGCGCCAATGCGTTCGCCCACGAGTCCGGCATTCACCAGGACGGCGTGATCAAGAACGCGCTGACGTACGAGATCATGACGCCCCAGTCGGTCGGCCTCGCGGGCAGCACCCTGTCCATCGGCAAGCTTTCCGGGCGGCGCGGGCTGCAGGGCAAGCTGCGGGCGCTCGGCTATTCCGTCGAGGGCCCCGAGCTCGACGCGGTCTACCGCCAGGTCATCGAGCTCGCCGACCGCAAGAAGGAAGTCACCGACGCGGACATCCTGGCGCTCATGGAGCAGCGCGCCACGGCCCATCCCTCCGCCGCGCCGGCGGTCGAGCTGGTCGGCTGGAAGGTCACGAGCGGGCAGGGTGGGAACGCCACGGGCAGCGTCCGCCTGCAGATGCCCGGCGCGTCGCACGACGCAGAAGCGGCCGGGAACGGCCCCGTGAATGCCCTGTTCAGCGCCGTGGATCAGGCGCTCGACCGAACCCTGGGCTGGCACCCGGTACTCGTCGAGTACGAGATCAAGGCCGTCACGGCCGGCGAGGATGCGCAGGGGCAGGCGCACGTGCGCTGCCGGCGCTCGACCGATGATGGCCCGGAGCCCCGGGTGGTGAGCGGCCACGGGCTGTCCACCGACATCATCGAGGCGTCCATCGAGGCGTACCTGGCCGCGGTGAACAAGCTGCATGCGCAGCCGGCGCACGCCGAAACCGCGCAGGCCGATACGGCACAGGCTCAGCCGGCGCAGGCCGAAACGGCGGCCGCCGGAGCCAGGCAGCCATGAGCGACACGACCTACCGGCTGGTCGCCATCCCCGGTGACGGCGTCGGCCCCGAGGTCGTCGCGGCCGGGCGTCGCGTCCTGGACGCGGCCGCGGATCGGTTCGGCTTCCGGCTGCAGTGGCAGGAGGTCATCGTGGGCGGCGCCGCGATCGACGCGTACGGCGTGCCGATCCGCGAGGCCGAGCTGGCCGCCTGCGCCGATGCCGATGCTGTCTACCTCGGCGCGGTCGGCGGTCCGAAGTGGGACGATCCCGACGCAGCGGTGCGGCCCGAGCAGGCGCTGTTCGCGCTGCGTGGCGGCCTCGAGCTCTTCGCCAACCTGCGCCCGGTGGCCGTCGACAGCGCGCTGCGGGAGGCCTCGTCGGTGCGCCCCGAGGTGCTCGATGGCGTCGACCTGCTCATCGTCCGCGAGCTCACGAGCGGCCTGTATTTCGGCAAACCCTCGGAGGAGCGTGCGACCCCGCAGGGCCGCGTGGGCGTCGACACGCTGTGGTACACGGAGGCCGAGATCCGGCGCGTCGTGCGCCTGGCGTTCGAGCTGGCTCGCGGGCGTCGCCGGCACGTGACGAGCGTCGACAAGGCCAACGTGCTCGCCACGAGCCGCCTGTGGCGCAAGGTCGTCGAGGAAGTGGCCGGGGAGTTCCCGGACGTGACGTACGAGCACCGGCTCGTCGACTCGTGCGCGATGCTCCTCGTCCGGCAGCCGGCCGTGTTCGACGTGGTGGTGACCGAAAACCTCTTCGGCGACATCCTCTCGGACGAGGCGGCCGAGCTGGCCGGCTCGCTGGGGATGCTGCCCTCCGCGTCCCTCGGCGCGCGCCGGACCGCGCACGGCCTGTTCGGTCTCTTCGAGCCGGTGCACGGCTCGGCGCCGGATCTGGTCGGCCGGGACCTGGCGAACCCGACGGGGGCGATCCTCTCGGGTGCGATGCTGCTGCGCTGGTCGCTCGGCCAGCCCGCCGCCGCGGACGCCGTCGAGGGGGCGGTGCACGCCGTGCTGGCCGACGGGTACCGGACGGCCGACCTCGCGCAGACCGACCGCCACGGCGGCGATGTGCAGCAGGTCGGGACGAACGCGTTCACCGCGGCGGTGATCGCCCGGCTGCGGGCGGGCGCGGAGGCGGCGGCATGAGCCGGACGAACGGTCACGACGGAGGCCGCCAGGAGCCGGCGGGCGACCCGGTCCTCCTGTACGACACCACCCTGCGCGACGGCACGCAGCGGGAGGGCCTGGTCCTCTCGCTCGCCGACAAGCTGAAGATCGCGCGCCGCCTCGACGAGGCGGGCTTTCCGTTCATCGAGGGCGGCTGGCCGGGCTCGAACCCGAAGGACCAGGAGTTCTTCGCCGCCGCGAGGAACATGACCTGGCGCAACGCCCGCATCGCCGCCTTCGGCTCGACGCGCCACCGCTCGAATCGTCCGGAAGACGACCCCAACCTGCAGGCCCTGGTGGCAGCGGACACGCCGGTCGTGACGATCTTCGGGAAGAGCTGGCTCCTGCACGTGAAGGACGTGCTGGGCGCAACGCCGGACCAGAACCTGGCCATGGTGGGCGATTCCGTCGCCTTCTGCCGGTCCGCCGGCCGCGAGGTCGTCTACGACGCGGAGCACTTCTTCGACGGATACAAGGACGATCCCGCGTACGCGCTGGCCACGCTGCGCGCCGCGCATGCCGCGGGTGCCACGACGCTCGTGCTGTGCGACACGAACGGCGGCTGCATGACCGACGAGATCGGCTCGATCGTGCGGGCCGTCATCGACACGCTCGCGCTGCCGGCCCGCTACGGCATCCACGTGCACGACGACGCGGGGCTCGCGGTGGCCAACTCGCTCGCCGCGGTGCAGGCCGGCGTGACGCACGTGCAGGGCACCATCAACGGCTACGGCGAGCGCTGCGGCAACGCGAACATCGTCACGATCTGGGCCGACCTGGCGCTCAAGCTGGGACGCCCGACGGTGCCGGCCGGCGCGGACCTGGCCGGCCTCACCGAGCTGTCCCACTATGTCGCCGAGGTCGCCAACATTCCGCCCGACGGGCACCAGCCCTATGTCGGCCTGAGCGCCTTCGCGCACAAGGGGGGCGTGCATGGCGCCGCCACCGCAAAGGTCCGGCACGCCTACCAGCACGTCGTGCCCGAACGGGTCGGCAACCGGACGCGCCTGGTGGTGAGTGAGCTTGGCGGTCGCGTGAACATGCAGTGGCGGGCGGCCGAGCTGGGCCACCAGCTCGACGGTGTGGTCGATCCGCGCGAGCTGAGCCGGCTGGTCAAGCAGCTCGAGGCGGAGGGCGCCAGCTTCGAGGGTGCCGACGCGTCGTTCGAGCTCCTGATCCGGCGCCACCGGCCCGACTACGCCGCCCCCTTCCGGCTGCTCGACTTCACCGTGCTCGTCGAGCAGCGCGACGGACGCGACCTGCGTGCCGAGGCGACGGTCAAGGTCGAGGTGGCGGGCGAGACCCTCCACACGGCCGCCGACGGCAACGGCCCGGTGAACGCCATCGACGCCGCACTCCGCAAGGCGCTGGGGGCGTTCTACCCGCAGCTCGACGGGGTGCACCTGGTCGACTACAAGGTCCGCATCCTCAATGGGGACGCGGCGACCGCCGCCCGCACGAGGGTGCTCATCGAGTCGAGCAATGGGTCGACCTCGTGGAGCACTGTCGGTTCGGACACGAACATCATCGCGGCCTCCTGGATCGCGCTCGGCGACTCGCTCGAGTACGCCCTGTGGAAGGGCGGCGCGGAGCTCCGCCGGCGCGACGAGCGTCACTTCACGACGCTCGCGACACCGCAGATTGCGGTGCCCCAGGGAGCCGGAGCGTCCCAGGAAGAGGTGCCCCAATGAGTGAACCCACGGAGAGCGGCCGCGCGACCTCGGCGGGGTCCGGCGCAACGGCAGCGCAGACGTCCGGCACGCAGCGCGTCCACCTCGCGCGCTGGTCCTGCACCACCGGCTCGAGCGTGCAGAGTCGGGCCGTCGTCGTCCTGGAGAGCGGCGAGCACCAGTGGCGCGCCACGTCCGAGGGCAACGGCGCGGTCGACGCGCTCTATCACGCCGTCGACCGAGCGCTCGCGGGCGTGCTGGCGGGCCATCCCCGACTGGTCGCCTACGACGTGCACGCCCTGGCCGAGGGGCCGAGCGCCGAGGGACGGGTGCGCGTCGAGGTCGAGCCGCCGGCCGAGGCCCCCGGGCCGAGGAGCGCGGGCCGGTACCAGGGGGAGGCGCGCAGCACCAACATCATCGCGGCCTCTGTCGAGGCGTACATCGAGGCGATCAACGCGATGCTCGCCGAGGCCCACTGGGCCGGCGCGACCGAGGAGGCGGCCAGTCACCGTCGGGCCCGTGGCTCGCGTGCTGGGGCCGGGGCGGTGGAGATCGACCACTCCGAGGATCTCGATACCAGCGGCTGGTTCGAGCGGTAGAACGCGTGGAGCCGCCCCCCGCGCGCGCCCTCGACGGCACTGCCGTGCGCGTCGCGTACTCGGGCGAACCGGGCGCCTTCGCCGAGGACGCCATGCTCGCGTACTTCGTGCCGCCGCTGCCGCACCCCATCGGCGCGCCGCGCGGCGGCTTCCGCGACGTGTTCGAAGCCGTTGAGGCGGGTCGTGTGGCCGGCGATGCACCGGACGCGGCGCCGGTCGTCGCGGGGGTGCTCCCGATCGAGAACCTGGTCAACGGCACCGTCCGGGAGGTGTACGACCTGCTGCTCGAGCACGACCTGGAGATCGTGGGGGAGGTGGTCGTGCCGGTCCACCTGTGCCTCGCCGCCCTGCCCGGCCAGTCGGTCGAGCGGATCGAGCGCGTCTACTCGCATATCCAGGCCCTTGGCCAGGCGGAGGGTTTCCTGCGCACGCGACCGTGGAGCCTGATGACCACGTACAACACGGCGGGCTCGGCGAAGCTCATCGTCGACCGCGAGGAACGTGGCGCGGGGGCCGTCGTCTCCCCCCGCGCGGCGCGGCTGTTCGGCCTGGAAGTGCTGGCCGACGGCATCCAGAGCGTGCCGGACAACCGCACTCGCTTCCTGGTCGTGGCGCGCCCCGGCGCGACGCCGCCGCCGGTGAGGCCGCCGGCACCGCCCGCCGTCGCGATGCGGACGACGCTCGTCATGGCGGTGCGCAACGAACCCGGCTCCCTCAACCGCTGTCTGGGCGTCTTCGCCGCGGCAGGGCTGAACATGAGCAAGCTCGAGTCGCGGCCGAGCCGGGAGGGCGCCTGGGAGTACGTCTTCTGGGTCGACCTCGACGCCGACGTGTCGCAGGCGGCCACGGTCGCGGCCCTGGGTCGGCTGCGCGAGGTCACGACGTCCGTCCGCGTGCTGGGCTGCTACCCGCGGGCGGCGGGCTGAGCGGATCGCGTCGACCCCGCTCCCCGTCGGCGGCCTGTCCGAACGCCAGATACGCGGCCTCGCGACCCGCTAGCATCCCCGGCCATGCCGATGAGCCCCCGCGCCCCCACGACCCAGCCGACAACCCACCGGAAGCGGACGGCCGCCGCGCTCGCCCTGGCGTTCATGCTCGCCGGCTGTGCGAGCGGTCCCGCTCGCCCGGGTACGGCCGGCACCGCCGCGTCGTCGGTGACGATCGCGCCCGGCGAGGTCGGGCACCCGACGGCCGCGGGCGCGGCCACCGCGGTCCCGCCG
>JBJKRK010000236.1:0-2758 GCA_046704705.1 Candidatus Limnocylindrales bacterium
CTCGACCGCGGACGTGCCTATGGTGGTCCAGTAAGGGCACGGCGCTCCAGGCTGCGCCGCGCTGCGGACGGCGCAGCGGAGGCGGCCCCTGACGCTCGGACGGGCGGCGTGTCCGGCCGGGCGGCCGGCCGTGCGCTCGGCGTGGAACGGGATCCGACGCCGATCGGCGCCACTCAGCCCTTGCCTTCAGGTGTATGGGGGCCCGACGATGGTCGGGCGGTATGTCGCCCGCCGCCCAGTGGCGCGACGACCGCTCGTGTCGCGGGCCAGGCGACAGGGCACGGAGAGTGAGCGGAGGGAGCGCGGTGGCGTCGGTCGTGTGTCGACGCGCCAGCTGCCGGCACAGCGTGCTGTGCGAGGCGTAAGCCGCCCCGGCAGGATCCTGCCGGGAGTGAAGCCCGGCGATCGACGGGTGCGGATCGAGCGACCCCATGCCCGGTACTTCCGCTACGAGGCACCGGGCATCTACAGCGCGAAGCTCGCCGCGGAAGAACCCACCACGGCGTTCGGCCAGCTGCTCGCGCGTTCGCGACGCGTCCTGTTCGGTCGCCCGTTGTCGTCGGAGGAGGAGATCGTCGAACGGCTTCCCGTCTGGAAGGCGCTGCCGGTGTTCTCTTCGGATGTGCTGTCGTCGGTCGCCTATGCCAGCGAGGCGAGCCTCTTCACCCTGCTGAGCGTCGGACGGTCGGCGTTCGGGTACCTGGTCCCGATCTCCCTGGGCATCGTCGGTGTGCTCTTCATCGTGACGTTCAGCTATCGCCAGACCATCCGCGCGTATCCGAACGGCGGTGGGAGCTACATCGTGGCGCACTCGAACCTGGGCGTCCTGCCGGGCCTCGGCGCCGCCGCGGCGCTCCTGATCGGCTATGTGCTGACAGCAGCCGTCAGCATCGCCGCCGGGATCGTCGCGCTCGGCTCGGCCGTGCCACCGGTGCGACCCATCGTGGTGCCGTTGATGGTGGTCTCGGTCCTGGTCGTCACGGCGGTGAACCTGCGCGGCGTCCGGGAGAGCGGGGCCATCTTCGCGATCCCCACGTACGCATTCGTCGTGACGGCGCTCCTGCTCGTCGTGCTCGGCGTGGCCCGCACCCTTGCCGGATCGCCGCCGCAGCTGGACCCGGTCGAGCCGGCGGTCGTGGCACCGGCGAGCCTCGGGGTCCTAATCCTGGCGCGCGCCTTCGCCGACGGCTGCTCCGCGATGACGGGGACCGAGGCCGTGGCGAACGGCGTGCCGGCGTTCAGGCCGCCGGAGTGGAAGAACGCGCAGGCGACGATGACCGTCGTGGCCGGGCTCCTGGCGAGCGTGTACCTGGGAGTGGGCTACCTGGCGCTCGTGAGCGGCGCCACCCCTGCTGCGACCGGGGAGTCGGTGCTCTCGCAGGTGGGCCGGGCGACGTTCGGCGTCGGGCCCGTCTACTACATCCTGCAGCTGGCGACGATGGGTATCCTCATCCTCGCCGCCAACACGAGCTTCAACGGCCTGCCGCGCCTCGCCTCGATCCTCGCCCGCGACGGCTACTTCCCTCGGCAGTTCGCCTTCCAGGGCGAGCGGCTCGCCTTCAACGTGGGGATCGTCGCGCTCGCGCTGCTCGCGATCGGCGTGCTCGTCGTCTTCAACGGCAACCTGAACGCGCTCATCCCGCTCTATGCGATCGGCGTCTTCACCGCGTTCACCCTCTCGCAGGCCGGCATGGTGCACCACTGGCTAATCGAGCGTGGAGCGGGCTGGCGGCGCAGCGCCATCATCAACGGGTTCGGGGCTGTCATCACCGGGATCGTCACGCTCATCTTTGCCGTCGCGAACTTCGCCCTCGGTGCCTGGACCGTGATCGTTGTCGTGGTGGTGCTCGTCGCCGGCATGCTGTTCATCCACCGCGAGTACGCCGAGGAGGCGGAGCGGCTGGCTGTTCGGGCCCACGGCATCATCCCGCCGCCGCACCGCGTGCAACGCGTGATCGTGGCTGCCCCGTCGTTCTCGCGTGCCGCGGTGCAGGCGATCCGGGTGGGACAGACGATGGGCGGCGACGTCGAGGTCGTACACGTCACGACGGACCTCGCCGAGGGCGAGCGTTTCCGCCAGCGCGTGCAGCAGCAGGTCCCGGGCACCTCGGTGGTCCTGGTGGAGTCGCGCTACCGGACGCTGGTCAACCCGTTCGTGCGCTATCTCGAGGTGGACCAGGCGGAGCACCCCGACGAGGTGGCCATCGTGCTCCTCCCCGAATACGTTCCGCGCCACTGGTGGGACCGCATCCTGTACAACCAGAACGTCCATCGCGTCCGCAGGGCGCTCGTGGGCCGCAAGGACATCGTGGTGCTCGACGTGCCGTACGGCCACTGAACGCGCGGCGTCCCAGGTGGGATCGGGCGCAGTGCCGGAGTGCGACCCCTCAGCGCCCGAGCGCCGCGCGCGCGAGCGCGGCGAGCGACGTCCCCTCGATGTCCGAGAGATGCGCGAGCTGCATCTGGCAGCTGAACCCGTCGACGACGAGCGTGGGCCGGGGTTCGTGCGCCGGGCCGTCCAGCGCCGCCCGCACCCGCGGCAGCCAGTGGTCCTCGCCGATCTGGCGGGAGAGCGGCTCGTGCTCGGCGCGGTAGCCGAAGGAGCCGGCCAGCCCGCAACAACCGGCATCGAGGACCTCAGGGACATACCCCAGCCGCTCGAGGAGCGTGCGGTCCGCGGCGGGGAGGCCGGCGGCGCGCCCCTGGCAGTGGGGGTGCACGATGGCCCGTCGGGGGCCCGGGGCGTCGGGTTGCCGGT
>JBJKRK010000237.1:0-2904 GCA_046704705.1 Candidatus Limnocylindrales bacterium
CGTCGGCCGGCACGACGCCCTTGGGAATGTAGCGGCACAACGTCGCCTGCCCCTCCGCCCACGCTTCGACGAATGGGACGGCGTAGCTGTCGGCGCCGAGACGCGCGACCTCTGCCGGGTCGAAGCGTGCCCAGGCCTCCGAACAGAGGATCTCGTCCTTCATCAGGAGCGTGCTGCCGGCGCTGGGGTTGGCGTCAGAGGGGGGCACGAGCTGGTTCACTTCGTCCCACTGACCCTCGGAAGCGAGATGGATCGCCAGGGGCAGCTGCGCCGCCGCGGCTTCGGTCATCAGCGCGTTGTGAATCGAGGAGCCGATCGTGGCGAGCGTGGCGACGCCCTGTTCTCCCGTGTTGGGATCGGTGACCGTGACGCCCTTCGCGAACGCCGCCACGAGCGTCGACCACTCCTGCTGGACGTCCGGGAAGGCGGCGTGGCAGGACGCGTCTTCCTCGCAGCGGGTGAGCAGCAGGTCGAGGGCCTGCTCGCTCGTGGCCGCCATCAGCTCGAGCACCGGCACGTCAAGCGGCGTCGTGCCGTCCAGCACAGCGACCCGCACGTGTTCCGGATGCTGGCGCAGGTAGTACTGTGCGAGCTCTCCGCCGTAGGAAGTGCCGTACAGGTCGATCGTCTGGTAGCCGAGGGCTTCCCGGACCGCGTCGAGGTCGTCGGCCGCGACCGCGCTCGTGTACATCCGCGGGTCGGCGTCCAGGGCGGCCAGGCCGTCAGTCGCCCAGGCAGCCAGCTTCGTGTCGGCGTCGGCCGCGGACAGCCCGGTCGTGTCGGGCATCGGTGGCAGCGCGAGCGGGTTGGACTGGCCCGTGCCCCGCTGGTCGACGAGCACGATGTCGCGGGTGGCGTGGACGTCGGCGTAGAGGCCCGGCAGCCAGGCGAAGAAGGAGGTGCTCGCTTCGCCCGGCCCGCCGGCCAGGGCGACAAAGGCATCCGGTGCCGGGTCGGCTGCCAGTGCCGGCACGACGGCGACGTGCAGCCCGATCTGCCTGCCCGACGGCTTCGACCGATCCTCGGGTACCTGCAGCGTGCCGCAGTAGCCCTCCACCGATGCCTTCACCGGCACCTCGCCGCTGATCGTGCAGGCGGTCATCGGCGTACCCGCGAGCGCTGGAACGCGCGCCGACTGCGGGGCGGCGCCCCCGGAGGCCGACGTACACCCCACCAGCAGGCATGTTGAACATAGCGCGACCATCCGCGTGAGCCGGCCCATCTCCCCACCTCACCTCGCGGCACACGAGCGAGGCGCGCGCTCGGGCTGCGGGCGCCCTTCGTCCCGGTCTGTGCCCTAACGTGTGAGTGTCAGCCGGCCCGTCCCTCGGGGCCAAGAGAAGGATGGCCCGTTGCTCCGGGGCCGGGCGACGCGGATTCGGGCGCCTCTCGGGCCGCCGATCGACGGCGCGGCGGATCGATTGGGCGCGGGGACGTGATCATTGGAACCCGCTTCAGGCGCCATCTGCGTCAGCCCAGGAACCGCCCACGGAGGGCCTCGACGAACCGCACCCGCGCCCCCATACGCATCGCCGAGTTGGCATAGACGCGGCCGGCCAGCCAGACCACGCCTGCGATGGTGGCCACCATCAGGGCCATCGCGAGCCCCACCTGCCAGGGCATCGCGGCGCCGGCGGCGATGCGCATCGACATGAAGATCGGCGCCGACGGCGGCACGACCGAGAGCACCGTGCTCAAGACCCCCGTGGGATCGGGCAGGGCGAAGAACATGAGGATGTACGAGCCGGCGAGCACGATCGTGACCGGCGCAGTGGCGCTCTGCACCTCCTCCTGCCGCGAGACGAGCGACGCGACCGCGGCGAATGCCGAGGCGTACAGCGCGAAGCCGAGAAGAAACCAGGCGAGGTAGCAGGCGACCTCGACGGCCCCGAGGGCCGGGATCGAGACCGACCGCGTGAGACCGGTGGCGATAAGAGCCGCGGCACCCACGATCCCGAGCTGCAGGAGGCCGACGAGGCCGATCCCGAGGACCTTGCCCGCCAGCAGATCGGCCGGCCGAATGGTTGCGAGGAGGATCTCCATGATCCGGGTCGCCTTCTCCTCGACCACGCCCTGGGCCACGAGGTTCCCATACCCCGCGATCGACACGAAGAGGAGGATCGCGACGGCCAGGCCGGCGAACACGCTCTGGTCCCGTACGGGGCTCGATCCTGCGGGCAGCACACGCTGCACCGGGACCCCTGCCGTGATCGACGCGATGGCCGCCGGTGGAAGGCCGGTCGCGGCGAGACGGGCATCCTGCGCCGCGGCATCGAGCGCGATTTCGACCATCGAGGGAACACTGTCGTTGGCCACGGCCGCCGGCGCAGTCGCCGACCCGCTCACCGCCATATCGAGTGTGCCTGCCTGGATCCGGGCCCTGCCGGCGCCGGCATCAGCCACGTCCATGACCGTGACCACCTGCCCCAGAGCCGCCGCGACCGTCTTGAACGACCCCTCCAGGGACTGCGATCCGCCGCTGAACCCCACGTGCACGGCCGCGGGCTCGCTCCTCGTGCCAGCGTTCAGGTGCGAGGAAACCAGAATGCCTCCTGCGACGAGGGCCGCCATCACGACGGTCGTTACCACGAAGACCCGCGAACGCAGGCGGGCCAGGATCTCGCGCCGTGCAACCAGGAACACGTTCCGTGGCGAGGGCGACGCCCGGTCGTACGGGGGTGGCGAGAACATGGCTGGTGCTCCCGATGCAGTCACGGCCCGGCCGGCACGAGATCGATTCGATCAGCGCCGACTCGTTAGCAGGTAGAGCGCGCCCGCGATCACGAGCACGGCGATCCCGGCGATGAAGACCCAGTTGCCCCACCAGAGCAGGCGGTTGATCCGGCCGACCAGGATCAAGATCGCCGAGACCACCGCCATCAGGGTCAGGAACGGATGAGACCT
>JBJKRK010000238.1:0-6685 GCA_046704705.1 Candidatus Limnocylindrales bacterium
GTCGCCGGCGCGCCGATGGCAGGCCCGCGCGCAGGGATTCCGGCCGCGCGCCCGGCATCACAAGCCGCCACCTCGCACGGCTCCGCGGCCCTGGTGGCCTCGCCCGGTCGCTGAGGTTCGGTCGCCCGGCCTGCGAGGTCCACGCGGGATGCGCATCCCTCCGCCCGGCCGGGAAGCCGCGCGCGCCACGGGCGCCCGCTCGCACGGCCAGCGCGTTCCCCGCACGATGCGCGAGCGGCTCGCTCGCACGCTCGAGGCGGATCCCGCAGCGTTGCTCGCGCTCGCCAGCCACCTTGCCGAGGCGCGGCGCCAGCTGGCCGGCGAGCGGATCGGAGCTCGAACCCATCGGACCGGCGCGGCCGCCACCGGCTGCCTTGCGTCGACCCCCGACCTCGTCCGCTCCGACGTCGTGCGCTCCCACGTGCGCCCCGCCCCTCAAGTCGCCACGCCCACCAGCCGACTCCTTCCCTGACGCGTTCCCGCGCCCGGCGCGGGATCCAGGAGGCAGCCAGCATGGCCAGCACACCATCGATCCAGTTCGGCGGGGTCGTATCCGGGCTCGACACCTCGAGCATCATCAGCGCGCTCATGCAGCAGTACGAGCAGCCCCTGACACAGCTGCAGAACCAGGCGACTCAGCTCAAGGCGGAACAGGCCGCCTACACGACGGTCCAGTCGGCGCTCAACGACATGCTGACCAAGGTGCAGGCCTTCACGACCGTCGGGACGGGCGCGGCCCGCAGCGGCACATCGTCCGACCCGTCCGTCCTCAGCGCGACGGTCGCCAACGGCACGGCCACCGGCCAGTACTCCATCGACGTCTCGCAGCTCGCCACGGCGACCGTGGCCCGCTCGACATCGGCGCTCGGTACCCCGATCACGCAGGCCATCGCCGACGGCACGCAGAGCATCTCCAGCCTGAACCTCCCGGGCAGCGTCACCGCGGGGCAGTTCTCGGTCGTCGTCGACGGCCAGGTCGCCTCCGTCAGCGTGGATCCCACGCAGGATCTCTCGTCCGTCCTCAACGGCATCGGCAGCGCGATCACCTCGCTCATGCAGGGCGAGGGCGATGCGGGCGCCACGGCCACCGCGAGCGTGGTGAACAACCGCGTGCAGATCGCCATCAGCGGTGCCACCAGCGCGCATGCGATCAGTTTCGGCAGCGGCGGCGACACGAGCAACGCGGCGAGCATCCTGGGTCTCTCCACGCTCTCGAGCGACACGCTCAACCCGACCCTCACCGCCACCTCGCTCCTGGGCGTCTCGCAGGCGACACAGCCGCTGGACGCGGCGAGCATCGCCGGCCTCTCCGCGACGCCGATGACGGGCACGCTCACCATCAACGGCGTGGCGATCTCGTACGACACCTCCTCCGACTCCCTCAGCAGCCTGGCCGACAAGATCAACAGCGCCGGCGCGGGAGTCGTCGCATCGCTCGACCGCACGAACGACCAGCTGGTCCTCACGAGCATCGCGACGGGACCGACGGCCATCTCCATCAGCGACTCGAACGGCACCAGTGGCCTGGCCGAGGCGCTCGGGCTGGCACCGGGCACGGCGAACGCGGAGACGATCGGGCAGGCCGCGCAGCTCAGCGTGAACGGCCAGCCGATCAGCAGCGCCAGCAACACCGTCACGAACGCGGTGAACGGCGTGACGCTCAGCCTCACCGGTACGGGCAGCACGACGCTGAACGTGGGGGTGGACACGAGCGCGATCGCCGGCGCGCTCAACGACTTCGTCAGCAGCTTCAACGCGCTGACGGGCAGCCTGAACACGCTCACACAGGTGACGCCGGGCACGCCCGGCCAGCCAGGCGCGGAGGGGCCGCTGGCGAACGACTACCAGACCTCCTCGCTCGCGCTGACGCTCAACGGCCTGCTCACGCAGACGGTGCCGGGACTGCCGGCCGGCCTGAACTCGCTCGCCTCGATCGGCATCACGACGGGCGCGCCGGGGCAGCCGGTGGGGTCGACCTACCAGCTCTCGCTCGACCAGACGACCCTGCAGCAGGCGCTCACCACGAACCCGCAAGGCGTCGCGCAGCTCCTGGACAGCGCGACGGGGGCACTGCAGCCGCTGCTGAGCAACCTGCAGTCACTCACCGATCCCGCCACGGGCTACTTCGCCACGACGCAGACGGACATCTCGTCGCAGCTCACCGAGATCCAGCAGGAGGAGAGCGACCAGCAGGCGCAGGATGCCCTGTACCAGCAGATGCTCGAGACGAAGTACGCGAACATGGAGTCGCTCCTCGCGCAGCTGCAGACGGAATCGCAGTCGCTCACGGGCATGACCGCGGCCTTCACGAATGGCAGCTCGACCTCGAGCAGCTCGTCTTCGAGCGGGTCGTCGGGCAGCTTCGGGGGCAGCTCCTCGAGCAGCAGCTCGACCGGCGGCTGATCGCCCGAGCGGAGCCGGCAGTTCAGGGCGTCAGGCGTCGCAGGGAGTCAAACATCGGCCAGCCGCGCCCCCAACGGCTCAGGTCGTCACGCGTCGCGCGCGCTCCCGGTGGGTCAGGGCGCCGGGCTCCCCGCCCCGCCCGACGTCAGCTGGCGGCTTCGGTGCGCAGGGCGTTGACCTCGATCTCCCACTGCTCGGCGAGCGCGAGCACGGTTTCGCGCAGCTCCGCCAGATGGAACGGCTTCGAGATCACCCGGTCCGGCCGGGCCGACTTGACCCGGGCACGGTCGGGCAGCTGGTCCGTCAGCAGCACGATCCGGGGCGGGCACGGGGCGAGCTGCTCGCGCAGCCTTCGCGCGACCTCGTACCCGTCCAGGTCGGGGAGCCCCACGTCCACGATCGCGACGCTCGGGCTCGTGCGCGGCGCCAGGGCGAACGCGGCCGCGGCATGCGAGACCGCCAGGAGGTGCAGGCGCCGCGGCGGCAGCAGCTGCTCCAGCACGCGCAGGACATATTCGTCGTCATCGACGACGAGCACCAGGAGGCGCGCCTGGTGGGCACGGCTGGGCCGCGCAGGCGTCACCCGTGCGGCGCTGGAGGCGCGCTTGGGCCGAGTGCGGGGGGCAGGCTGCGGGCTTGGGCGAGGCGCAGACGGTATCAACACGGGATAACTACGGTATCCACTGGCCCGTCGAGAGCCAACCTGCCGGCCGCACTTCATCGGGCGGGCAACTTCGGTGACCCTCCGATGACTGCTGGCACTTGACTGATGAGGCCAGCCGTGTTTGTCGGGGCCGCTCCGCGGCCTCGCGGGTGGTGACGCCAACCACACTAATCGTAGTTAAGAGCAAGAATACATGCAGTTGGCGCCCCGCGTGCGGGGTGGTGCCGCCAGCCCCGGATCCGGCGAGGGCGCCGCACCGCCTCAGGCCGAGCGTACCGCCACGTGCACGCGGACGTCGCCGGAGCAGGTCTGGATCTCCACCACCAGGCGCTGCAGGTCCACCGACGACAGGCTCGCCCCGGCGCCAAGCAGCATGAGCGGCGGAGTGATGGTCGTCTCTGCCCCCAGCTTCGAGAGACCTGTCGAGGCCGTGCCGGCGATGACGTTGGCCAGCTCGGCGATGCCGCTCTGCGCGAGCTCGTCGAAGGCCGCGACCGGTTGACCGAGCATGCGCGACACGAGATCGAGGGCCGTGCCGCGCGACATCGAGAGGTACATCGAGCCCCGCACCGCGCCGCTGATCCCGACGACCGCGGTGACGTCCTCCGTGGTGCAGGGATTCCCCTCGATGTGCAGGGGTCCGCGGGACGTGGGCGCGTTCGTTTCCTGCCCGATGATGTCGGCGGCCGCGTCGAAGAAGGGGTTGACCAGCTGTACTTTCATCCCGGCACCCGTTCGTAGAAGGACGGCCCCAGCGAGTGGAGCCCCAGCCGTGTGGGGTCGTTGATCGTCTCGGTGGCACCGATGAACAGCACGCCTCCCGGCCGCAGCGAGCGGGCGAGACGGCCGAAGAGCTCGGCCTTGGCGGCTTCGGTGAAGTAGATCACCGTGTTGCGACAGATCGTCAGGTCGTGGCCGCTCCCGGCCGCGTCGCGCAGCAGGTCGTGGCGGGCGAAGCGGATCGGAGCGCGCAGCTCGGGCCGCACCTCCCACTCCCTGTCGCTCCGCGCGAAGAACCGGGTCCGGCGTCCGGCCGAGATGCCGGCCATCTGCGGTTCCGTGTAGCGGCCGGCGCGCGCACGCTCGAGCGCCGTCGTGTCGATGTCGGTCGCCAGCAGATCGAGCCTGACGGCGGGGTACGACTCGCGCATGAGCATGGCGAGGGAGTACGGCTCACAGCCGATCGAACACCCGGCGCTCCAGACGCGGAGCTGCTGTCGGCCGCGCAGCAGCGCCGGCAGCACTCTGTCGTGCAGGTAGGCCCAGGCCTCCGGATTCCGGAAGAACTCGCTGACGTTGATCGTCAGCATGTCGCGGAACCGATCCCGCAGGGCCGGCTCCTCGCGTGCCCGGCGCGTCAGTGCCGCCCAGTCCGCCAGACCGTTCGAGCGCGCGAACGCGTGCACCCGGCGCCAGACCTGCTCCGGCTTGTACTGAGCCAGGTCGAGGCCGATGAGCGTGCGCACCTCGGCGGACAGGCGCGCGTACGCGAGCGGGTCCAGCCTGGGTGTCTGCGCCTGCGGCTGGTCCGCGACGGCGCCGTAGGGGCCCGCCATGGCTCAGGCGACGCTCGCCAGCTCGTCCGGGGCGACGCTCTCCGTGCCCAGCAGGCCCTCGAGGGCAAGCAGGATGACCAGGCGCCCGTCGAGCCTGGCGATGCCGCGGATGTCCGCGGAGTCGCGACCGACGACCGCCTCGGCCGGCTCGATGGCGTCGGCGGGCACCGTGAGCACCTCGTTCACGGCGTCCACGATCAGCCCGGTGCGGGTGCCGCCGGTGTCGGCGACGACGATCCGGCTGGCCTTGGTCGGCTCCGCGCGCGGCATGCCGAAGCGCGTGCGCAGGTCGACGACGGGAATGATGCGCCCGCGCAGGTTGATGATCCCCTCGACCGCGGGCGGCGCACCCGGCACGCTCGTGATCGCCTGGTACCGGATGATCTCGTAGACCTTGCCGATCTCGAGCCCGTGGCGCTCCTCACCCAGCTGGCAGACGACGATCTGCAGGTCGCTGGTCTCACTCATGGTCGTGTGGCCTCCGCATCCTCGATGCCGCGACGAAGACGTGGCCCCGGCGATCGAGCCGGAGCATCCCTCGACTACTGGCTAGGTGTCGGCGTGCGGCCGCGTCGACTGAAGGCCGAGGGGCGCCTCAGGCGTCCGTGCCGGGGGCAAGGCGCGTGCCAGGCCCTGAGGGTCGCGCCCAGTCGAGCGGGTGGATCGCACGGATGGTGTACCGGTGCACGAGCGCCACGTGCCGTGCCGGGTTCGAGACGAGCGCGCCCTTCCGTCGCACCCGCGCCTCGGTGATCGGCACGAACAGGACGGACAGCCGGTGCGGCACCACATCCGGCGCCTGGCCCGGGAACAGATGCAGGACGCCGATGACTTCGAAGTCACCAGCCACGATCTTCACGCGGAACGGGACTTTGTGGATCCGCCGTGTCGCGCTCTGCCGGGCGACAGATTCGGGCAGATCAGCGAGGAGCACGAGGTCGAAGTCGAACGGGTCGACGAGCATGCCCGGCTGGGTGATCGGCCAGGCCGCCCCGTCGACCGGGTCGTGGTTGCGGACATCTTCGATCCACACCGGTTCTCCCTGGTTCAGGACGTCGGAGGGCCGATCCCAGCTCCGGATCACCCCGCTCAGGTTGCCGGCATCCGTCCAGGCGCGGATGAAGTGCGCCGGGCCCCTCGGGTCCTCTGACGCCTGCGGAACCGGCATCGGCCAGTCCGGCCGATCGGAACGGGCCTTTCTGGGCCAGACATGCATGACCACCGCCTCGTTTGCCTCCAGCTCGAGCACGCCGAAACGTTTCGCCCCCCATCGCCCGGCGTCGCCTCCAGTCTCCGGCCCGTGCCGGGCTGGGGCGTGCTTCCGCGTAAGGGTGGTTCGGCGGCCGCGGTGCTGGCGAGTCCCCGTTCGGGGAAGGGAGAGGGCGAGGTCCCTACCCGACCCGGGGTAGGAGGCTGGAGCGTGGCACCTGCGGCGTCCTGTCGCGCGCCCCGGCCTCGCACCAGCGCGCGACGGCGCCCGCGATGTCGGGGAGCGGCAGCACCCGCTCGGCCAGGCCGGCCTCGACCACCGCGCCGGGCATCCCGAACACGATCGACGTGTGCCGGTCCTGGGCAAACACCGTGCCGCCGTGCGCACGGATCGCGCGTGCTCCCTCCCTCGCGTCCGCACCCATCCCGGTGAGGACCACGAGCAGGGCGCGCTCCTTCCAGATCGGCGCGAGGGCCTGCAGCGTGACGTCCGCCGCCGGTCGGACGCCGTTCACCGGTGGGAGCATCGCGAGCTCGACTCTCCCGTGCGGCGTCGCGAGCAGGTGCGTGCCGCCCGGGGCCACGAGGATCCGATCCGCGGCCAGCACGTCGCCCGCGGCGGCCTCCCTGACCGGCAGCTGGCTCAGCGTGTCCAGGCGCGCCGCGAGGGGCGCCGTGAACTGCGGCGGCATGTGCGGGAGGATCAACACGCCGGCGCCGAGTTGCGCCGGCAGTCCTCCGATCACGGCCTGCAGCGCGCCGGGGCCACCGGTGGAGGACGCCACCACGACCATCCGGCGCGCCGGCGTGAGGGGTGGACCTCCCGGCGCAGGCCATCCGGCGGGGACACCGG
>JBJKRK010000239.1:0-8815 GCA_046704705.1 Candidatus Limnocylindrales bacterium
CGCCCATCCTGTCCGTGGCCATCGTGGTGTCCTCCGTCGTCGGTTGCTACTCCAACGACGAGGATGACGCGGTGGCCACTGCTTCGTCGGCCACCTGCGCTGTTACACCAAGTGTGGGGCCTCCACCGCAGCCTTACGCGGGCGCGACGCGCGCGCCCCCGAGCCCGACGCGCGCCCGATGCGGAGGCCCGAGAGCCCCGGAACGGCCGATCGAGGTTTGACACGCGCCGCAACGCGCTGCTAGCATCGCCACAGCGTTAGCACTCGGGACATGAGAGTGCTAACAGCACGAGTGACACGCGGCGGTCGCGGTGCACCGGTCCGTCGCGGGCGAGGGTGAACGTGGCGCGCCGAAAGGACCGCCCCGCCGGACCGCTGGACGTCCGGGCGCAGGCCATCCTGCAGACGATCATCGAAGAGTACGTGGCGACCGCGATGCCGGTGGGCAGCCAGGTGCTGGTCTCCCGGCACGCGCTGGGCATCAGCTCGGCGACGGTCCGGAACATCATGGCTGAGCTGGAGCAGGCGGGGTACCTGAGCCATCCCCACACCAGCGCCGGCCGCGTGCCGACGAGCCTGGGCTACCGCCTCTACGTCGAGGCGATGGTGGGCGCCGAACCGCTCATGCCGGCCGATCAGCTCACCATCCGTCACCAGTTCAGCCAGATCGAGGAGACCAGCGACGAGTGGATCCGACTCGCGGCGGCCACGGTTGCCTCCGTCACCCGCGAGGCCGGCCTGGCGACCGCCGCCCGACCGAGCCGCGCCCGGCTCCGCCGCGTGGACGTGGTTCCGGGCGGCGACCGCAGCGTGGCGGTCGTGCTCGTCCTGGCCGAGGGGCCGGTGAAGCAGTGCCTGCTCGCGCTGGACGAGCCGGTCGACCAGGAGGAGATCGAAGCGGTCGGGCGCCAGGTCGACGGATTGCTGCGCGGTGCCACGACCGTCGACGTGGAGCGGCGCCTGCAGCGGATGCCGGACGAGACACCGGCCGACCGTCTCGCCCTCCGGGTGGGACAACGTGTCCTGCGCGTGATGCAGGAGTTCGACGCGACGCCTGTCGAGGATGTCTTCAGCGAGGGGATCCTCAACGTGCTCGAGGCACCCGAGTTCGCCCAGAGCGAGAAACTCCGGCGGATCTTCGGGCTGTTGCAGGATCGTGCCTACCTGGGCCGGCTCGTGACGGACGTTGCGCATCGTGGAGACGTCCAGGTCTACATCGGCAGTGAAAACGAAGCGACTGAGATGCAGGAGGTTTCGCTGGTCCTGGCTCCGTATGGACGACCGGGGCGCGCCCAGGGCGTGGTCGGCGCACTTGGCCCCACGCGCATGGCGTACCCCACGGTGATCGGCGCCGTGCGCTACGTGAGCGGGTTGATGAACGAGCTGCTGGGACAGCTGTACACATGAGCGACGAACGAACCGACCGACTGGCGCACGTGCGCCAGACACGCCGCAGCCGTCAGCACGATGGCGAGGTTTCCGCAGGGCCGCGTCGCGCGGAACCGGAGGCGGCTTCGCGGGAAGCCGCGCCGGGGAGCACGCCGGACACGATCGAGCAGCTCCAGGCGGAGCGCGATGAGGCGCGTCGGGAAGCGGCGGAGGCCCGCGCGGCATGGCAGCGCAGCGCGGCCGATTTCGCCAACTTCAAGCGCCGCAGCGAGCAGGAGCGCCTGGCGAACCTGGGTCTCGCCAACGAGTCCCTGCTCCGCAAGCTGCTCGCCGTGGCGGATGACTTCGATCGGGCGCTCGCCACGCTCCCGGCGGACCTCGAACAGCAGGGCTGGGTCGAAGGCATCACGCTGGTGGAGCGCAAGCTCCGCACGTTGCTCGAGTCAGAGGGCGTGACACCCATCGAGGCCGTCGGCAAACCGTTCGACCCGCGGGAGCACGAAGCAATCTCGCATGCAGCAACCGACTCGGCGCCGGACGGCGTCGTCCTCGCCGAGCACCAGCGCGGCTATCGCCTCCGCGATCGCGTCCTGCGACCGTCGCTGGTGACCGTCGCCAACAACCCGAACACCGAGGCCGGCACGAACACGTCGGCCGCTCCCGGAGGGGATCACTGACACATGGGCAAGATCATCGGAATCGACCTGGGCACCACCAACTCCGTCGTCGCCGTCATGGAGGGCGGCGAGCCGACCGTCATCGCGTCCGCCGAGGGCGGCCGCACGGTCCCCTCGGTCGTCGCCTTCAGCAAGACTGGGGAGCGCCTGGTCGGGCAGCTCGCGAAGCGCCAGGCCATCACGAACCCCGCCAACACGGTCTACTCGATCAAGCGCTTCATGGGTCGCCGCTGGGACGATCCCGAGGTCCAGCGCACGCAGGGACTCGTGCCCTACAAGGTCGAGAAGGACGCGAAGAGCGACGGCGTGCGTGTCGCACTGGCGGACGGCACCGCATACACGCCTCCCGAGATCAGCGCGATGATCCTGCAGAAGCTGAAGACGGACGCGGAGGCGTATCTCGGCGAGAAGGTGACCGAGGCGGTCATCACGGTGCCCGCGTACTTCGACGACACGCAGCGCCAGGCCACCAAGGATGCCGGACGCATCGCCGGGCTGGACGTGAAGCGGATCATCAACGAGCCCACGGCGTCGGCCCTGGCGTACGGCCTGGACAAGAAGAAGGACGAGAAGATCGCCGTCTACGATCTGGGCGGCGGCACATTCGACATCTCGATCCTCGAGCTGGGCGACGGCGTCTTCGAGGTCAAGGCGACCAACGGCGACACCCACCTGGGCGGCGACGACTTCGACCAGCGCGTGATCGACTGGCTCCTCGCCGAGTTCAAGAAGGACCAGGGGATCGACCTGCACAGCGATGCGCAGGCCATGCAGCGCCTGAAGGAAGCGGCCGAGAAGGCCAAGATCGAGCTCTCCAGCACGGCGCAGACCGAGATCAACCTGCCCTACATCACGGCCGACCAGACGGGCCCGAAGCACCTGGTGATCAACCTGACGCGGGCGAAGCTCGAGGACCTGGTGGCGGATCTTGTGGACCGCTCGAAGGGTCCGGTCCGGCAGTGCCTGAAGGACGCCGGGTTGAAGCCCACCGAGATCGACGAGGTGATCCTCGTCGGGGGCCAGACCCGCATGCCGGCGGTCGTCGAGGCCGTGAAGCAGATGTTCGGGGGCAAGGAGCCCCACAAGGGCGTCAACCCCGACGAGGTGGTCGCGGTCGGCGCGGCGATTCAGGCGGGCGTCCTGGGCGGCGAGGTCAAGGACGTGCTGCTCCTTGACGTCACGCCGCTTTCGCTCGGGATCGAGACGCTCGGCGGCGTGATGACCCGCCTGATCGAGCGGAACTCGACGATCCCGACCTCCAAGAGCCAGATCTTCTCGACGGCGAGCGACAGCCAGACGACCGTCGAGATCCACGTCCTGCAGGGCGAGCGCGAGATGTCGGCCGACAACAAGACGCTCGGCCGCTTCATGCTCGACGGGATCCCGCCCGCTCCGCGCGGCATCCCGCAGATCGAGGTCACCTTCGACATCGATGCGAACGGCATCCTCGACGTGAAGGCAAAGGATCGGGCCACCGGGCGCGAGCAGCAGGTGCGCATCACGGCATCCTCGATGCTCTCCAAGGACGACGTCGACCGGATGGTCACGGAGGCCGCCTCGCACGCCGAGGAAGATCGGCAGCGGCGTGAGCAGGTCGAGACGCGCAACCAGGCCGACACGCTTGCGTATCAGGCCGAGCGCACGCTGCGCGACCTGGGCGACAAGGTGTCCGCCGAAGACCGTGCCACCGTCGAGCGCCAGGTCGAGGCGGTGCGTGAAGCGCTCAAGGGCGACGACCTGGATGCCATCCGGGCGCGCGCCGAGGAACTCGCGCAGACGCTGCAGAAGATCGCCACGCAGGCGTACCAGCAGGCGACCCCCGAGCAGCCCTCGGGCGACGGCGGCGCGCCGGGTGGCGCGGCCGGCGAAGGCGAGGGCGAGGGCGAGGGCGAGGAGACCGTGGAGGGCGAGTTCAAGGAAGTGTGAGCGGAACGGGGCCCCGGCCATCTCACGTGTCGGGACCCCGCAGCCTCACGGCCCGGATGCCGCGTCGGGCGCTGTCGTCGCCGGAGCCGTCGGCGCGGCCGGGCCCAGGTGTACCGGGAGGGTGACCTCGAAGCACGTCTCCCCCGGCCGGGACGTCACGCGGATCCGGCCGTGGTGGCGTTGCACGACGATGTTGTGCGAGATGTGCAGGCCGAGCCCCGTCCCCTTGCCCGGCTCTTTCGTGGTGAAGAAAGGGTCGAAGATGCGCGTGCGCAGCTCCTCGGGGATGCCCGGGCCGTTGTCGCACAGGCGTACCACCACGGTATCCCCGATCGACACCGCCTGGATGGTCAGGTGGCCCTCCCCGTCCATCGCGTCGATCGCGTTGTCGATGATGTTCGTCCAGACCTGGTTGAGCTCGCTCCCGAACGCGTCGACCCGCGGCAGGTCGGGCGCGAAGTCGCGCACCACCTCGACCCCGTGCTTCAGCTTGTGGCGCAGGATCACCAGGGTGTCCTCGATCCCCTCGCGCACGTCGATGGGCTGCACCGGCGCCTGGTCGAGGTAGGCGTACGACTTCACCGCCTTGACGATCTCGGAGATCCGCTCGGTCCCGGCCGAGAGCTCGGCGAGCAGCACCTGGACCGTGGCGCCCGAGGCGAGCCAGCGTGCCACGGCCGGCAGCGCGGTGTCCGGCAGTCGGTCGGCCAGCGCGTCGATGTCGGCCGCCTGCCAGCCCAGCCGCACGAGGCCGGGCGCGAGCTCTGCCGCGTCGGCCAGCCCGTGATCCTCCAGAAGGAGGGTCAGCTCGTCCTCGCGATCGCCCGCCTCGATCGGGTCGAGCCGCGGCGGGGCCGTCGACCGCCGCTCGAGGTCGCCACGCAGCTCGTCGAACACGGCCTGCTGCGCGGCCGGCAGCTCGAGCGCGCCCGTCTCCCGCACGGCCTGCTCCCAGCCCGGCAGCGCGTCGCGGAGCTGCGTCGCGCTCCGCCGCACGGCTGCCGCCGGGTTGTTCAACTCATGGGCCAGCCCGGCCGCGAGCGTGCCCAGGGAGGCGAGCTTGTCCCGCTCCCGCAGCAATGATTCCGTGTTGCGCAGGCGGGCCGAGACGGTGCGGAGGATCGCCAGCGCGGCCGTCGGACGCGTGCTCACCAGGTGCTCGAAGGCCGCCCGGCTGATCTCCAGCAGGCGTGCCGGGCCGAGCGCGCGCACCGAGGCGGTCCGCTGGCAGCGCTCCAGGAGCGCCATCTCCCCGAGGAGGTCGCCCGGGTGCGCCGTCCCCACGGGCACCTCGTCCGTGCCCGCGCGCTTGGTGACCTCGAACTCGCCCTCGAGGACGACGTAGAACGCGTCGGCGTCGTCGTCCTCCCGCATGAGCACCTCGCCAGCCTCCATCGAGGTCTCGCCCGCCATCGTGGAGAGCTCGCCGATGTCCGCGTCGGGCAGATCGGCGAAGAGCGGAAGCCGGCGGAGGATCTCTTCCACCGACTCGCTCATGCGGCGGACCTCCACGCGGCGGCGCCGGATCGATCCATCACGGCGTCCACCTTCAGGCGCCGGCGAGGTACTGGTGGATGAACTGCACCGCCATGGCGCCCTCGCCGACCGACGAGGCGATGCGCTTCACAGAGGCGTGCCGGACATCGCCGGCGGCGAAGATCCCCGGCATGCTCGACTCGAGCAGGAAGGGGTCGCGGGGAAGATGCCAGCCCCTGGGACGGCCGCCGTCCGGCGAGAGCGCCGGACCCGTGAGGATGAACCCGCCCTCGTCGCGCTGGACGAGATCGCCCAGCCAGTCGGTCCGCGGCGAGGCGCCGATGAAGATGAAGAGCGCGGCCGCGGGGACGGACACCGGCGGCGTCGCCTCGCCGCCGACGATCTCGACCGTTTCCGGGCTCGTCGTCCCCCGCACTGCCGTGACGCCGGAGCGCAGCCGCACCGTGATCGAGGGGATCGCCGCGATCTGGTCCACCAGGTACTTCGACATGCCGTGCCCGAGGTCGGCCGCCCGGACGACGAGCGTGACCGACCGGGCGAAGCCCGACAGGTAGACCGCCGCCTGCCCCGCCGAGTTGCCGCCGCCCAGCACGACGACGTCCTGGCCGCGGTAGAAGGCCGCCTCGGTGATCGCTGCCCCGTAGTAGACGCCGGCTCCCGTGAAAGCCGCGACACCGGGTGCGTCGAGGGTGCGGTACTGCACGCCGGTCGCGATCAGCAGCGCGCGGCAGTTCAGCATGCTCCCGTCGGCCAGCTCGACCGTGCGATACGGGTCGGCGAGGCGCACCGCGGTGGCCTCCTGGGGCGTCAGGATCTCGGCGCCGAGCCGGCGCGCCTGCGCGACAGCCCGCCGCGTCAGGTCGGCGCCGGCCAGGCCGGCAGGGAAGCCCAGGTAGTTCTCGATCCGGGAGGTGGTGCCGGCCTGGCCGCCGGGCGCCTCGCGCTCGACGAGCAGCGTCCCGAGGCCTTCGGAGGCGCCGTAGACGGCCGCCGCCAGCCCCGCGGGCCCGCCTCCCACGATGATCAGGTCGTAGAAGGGCGCCTCGGCCCGCGTCCGCAGCCCCAGGCGTTCGGCGATCTGCAGGTTCGTTGGCGAGAAGAGGTGTCCGCCGTCGGGGAAGACGACCAGCGGCAGCTGTCCGGCCGATGCGTCGTCCTCCGTCCAGCCGGCGGCCTGCGCGAGGCGGCGCGCCTCGGAGTCGGTGGCCGTGTCGAGCGTGCGGAAGGGGATGAGGTTGCGGCCCAGGTAGTCCTTGATCTCGTGGAGGCGGGGGAGCCACGCCGTGCCCACGACCTGCACGCCTTCGAAGGGCGGCTGGAACGTCGCCTGCCATTCGTCGAGCAGATCGTCCAGCACCGGGTACAGCCGCTCCTCGGGCGGGTCCCAGGGCTTCATCAAGTAGTGGTCCAACCGGATGTCGTTGATCGCGCGGATCGCGGCTTCGGTGTCCGCGTACGCGGTGAGCAGGACCCGCCTCGCGTTCGGGGCGAACTCCCGGGCGGCGGCCAGGAACTCGACGCCGGTCATGCCCGGCATCCGCTGGTCCGCCACCAGCAGGGCGATGGGGGTTCCGCGCAGGGTGAACTGCCGGAGCGCGTCGAGCGCCTCGGGACCCGACCCGGCGGCCGCGATGCGGAACGCTCGGGCGTACCGAGCACGGAGGTCACGCTCGACGGCACTGAGCACGGGGGGATCGTCGTCGACAGCCAGGATGACGGGACGGGGGGCTGGCATGCGCAGATTATGCCGGTGTTGCCCTCGCCGGGCGAGGGTCGGTTCGCATCACCCCGCACCGTCTCGCCGGGCGAGGGCCGGTTCGCATGCCCCGGCGCCGTCTCACGGGCGAGGGTTGGTTCGCATGCCCCGGCGCCGTCCCGCCGGACTCAGGCTGGCTCGGGCGTTCATGCCGCCAGCCTGGCCGCTCGTCCGTGCCGCCGCGGACCGGCAACGAGGAGCGCCGCCGCCCATGTCAGCAGGCCGGCCAGGGCGATCGCGGAGACAGGCCAGTAACTGCCGAGTCGGTCGAAGCTCAGCCCGCTGGCGTACACGGCCACCATACCGCCCAGGGGATACGCGATGGCCAGCACGCCGAAGATGACGCCGAAGTTCGGACCGCCGAACACGTCGCTGAATGCCGCCGAGCGGACGGCGATGGTGGTGCCCGTCCCGCCGCCGTGCAGCACGATCCCGATGACCGCCAGCGCCGCGGTCGCGCCCGTTGCGCCGAAGACGAGCGTGATCCCGGCGCCCGCGACCAGGGCCGCCCCCAGTCCGACGCCGCGCCGGCCCAGATGATCCGAGAGCGAGCCGCCGATCATCTGGCCGGCCACGTAGGCGAGGGCCTGGAGCCCCAGTGCCTGCGTCGCCAGGGCCTCGCTCACACCGCGGCTGGTCACCTGGGGCAGGAACGTCTGGAACACGCCTTCGTCGAAGGCGCCGATCGCCACGGCACCCGCGAACAGGATCCAGAAGCGGCGCGTGCGGAGGGTCCGGCGCAGCGTGTCCGCGCGCGTCTGGCTCCCGGGCGGCGCCTGTTCCTGCGCCGCCCCGATCGCCCCGGGGGCCGCGGTCTCGTGCAATGGAGACGCCGGCAGGTCCTCGCGTGCGGAGGGCTGTGGCTGCGGCTGCGATTGCGGTTGCTGTGCCGCGGGCCGCCGCGCCGCCCGGGCCGGCACGAGGATCGCCGGCCCGCTCGTCATCAGCCACACGAACGGCAGGCCCGCGAGCGCCGCCACGCCAAAGCCGGCGGTGACGATCCGCCAGTCGACGGCCGACAGGACACCGGACATCGCGGGGAGCGCCACCGCGACGCCGATGCCGGGTCCGGCGTACGCGATGCCGAGGGCCGCCCCGGCCGCTCCGGCATAGCGGCGCGCGATCGCGGTGGTCGTGCCCACGAACACGAGCTCGAGGCCGAGCGCCAGGACGATCCCGTACGCGAGCACCAGCGACCCCACATCGCTCGCGAGGGTCACCATCAGCCAGCCCAAGGCGAGGAAGAGCAACCCGGCCGTGAGCAGGTAGCGATCCAGGAACACGTCGAACAGCCGCCCGAGGAGCGGGCTGGAGAGGCCCGAGACCAGCAGGAAGATCGTCCAGGGGGTGACGATGAGCGTGCGGCTTGCATGGAACTGCTCGGCGAACACCACCGACAGCGGCGGGAAGCAGTACAGGCCGCCGTAGGCGATGGCGCCCACCACGAAAGCGCCTGCCGCGGGCAGCCAGCGGTGCGTCCGCGAGGCAGGCGGATCCATCGGCAGAGCATCTCGGGGCATACCTGCATCGTACCGGCGACGCGCTCGCCGGGAGCGGCGTTGCGCGCCGG
>JBJKRK010000240.1:0-2978 GCA_046704705.1 Candidatus Limnocylindrales bacterium
GTCCTGGGCCGCGTGGGCGCCGATCGCGCGTTCTACGTGCACTCGCACGGTGACCGATACGTGAGCGGCTGGGGCTTTCGAGCCGACGGCGGCGTCTGCTCGGGTCAGGTCGTCTCCTCGGCAGACATCCGGGCGAGGCGCGCCGCTGCCCCGGCGGCCAACCTGGTCGTGGCCTCCACCTGCCACCTGGGCGAGGGCGCATCGGATTTCAGCTATGCCTTCGGGATCGAGCATGTGAAGAGCGCACCCAGCGGTGCCGGCTACCGCGGCCCGGAGTTCTTCCTCGGCTACGTCGGGACCGCCTGGACCGTCGACATGCTGGCGTTCGAAACGAACTTCTGGTCGCGCGCCAAGACGAACCTCGAACTCGGCATCGCGTTCGCCCAGGCGCGGGCGATGACGGCCTGGCGCTACCCGACCGTGCCGGACTGGTACGGCTCATACACGTACTCGGGTCGGGCGACTTCGGGTACGGGCTGCCCGAACTGCAAGTAGGAGGGCGCCACGATGCACCTCGCGATCCTTCTCCGCCACCAGCGATCGATCCGACTGCTGGGCCTGCTCGCCGCTCTCCTGCTCCTGCTGGTGGTGATCGGTCGGCAGGGAGTCTCCGCCCAGCGCCCGCCGGGCTGGCAGATCAGCGACCCGATCACGGAAACCCTCCCCGCCGCCAGCGCCGCCCTGCAGGCTGACGCGATGACCGCCGCGCGGCTCGCGGCGCTGCTCGACCTGGGCGGGACGCCCGGGCCCGCCGTTCGCCAGCGCGACCTGCGCAGCGGCCAGGAGTTCGACGAGATCGCTTTCGTGACGCCGGACGGTGCCGAGAGCGCGCTCCTGCGCCTGGATCCCGCATCGGGCCTGCCGCTCACGATCGTGCAGCTCGGGCGGCCGACGGGGTATGACCGACCCGCCTTCAACGCATCCTCGGTGGCGGGGCGCGCCCGCACGCTTCTCGGTCAGATCGGGCTGCCACTGCCGCCGGGTGCTCCGGGTGTCGAGTGGGATTCCGGCCTCGAGTCCTGGCGGATCGGCTGGGAGCGTCTGGTCGACGGCGTGCCGGCACCGGGCGACGGGACGTTTCTGAACGTCTTCCCGGGCGGGCAGCTCGCCAGCTTCTCCCGCTTCGAGACGCCGCTTCGAGCGGTTTCTCTCCACACGATCACCCCGGCCGAGGCCCGCAAGGCGGCCCTCGCCTGGGCGGTCGAGCGGGACATCGCGTCGCTCAAGGGCTTCCGAATGGAGCACCCCGTGCTGGAGTGGCGTGCCGCGAACGACTACCTGACCCCCGGGGGCTCGGACGCGCCCGAGGCCGAGCTGCGCCTCGTGTACCGGGTACGCCTCAGCCACGACGTCGCCGGCGAGACCGCGCCGCAGCTGCTGGACCTGTACGTCGACGCCGGCGACGGCGCCATCGTGGGAGGTGCCGCGACCGCGTGAGGCCCGGCGCCGCCGCAACCGACCATCTCGCCGCAACCGACCATCTCCTGGCCCGGGCCTGCCGCCAGCCCGGGCCCGCCTCCGGCCGGACCCGCAGGAGCCCCTCCGACCGGCGCGACAGGACGGTGCGCGATGTGGCGGCGCATGCCGCCTTGTCTGCCCTCCGCCGGCGCCGAGGTCCCCTCGGCCACGCCGGTCCGTGAAGCGGACCGGCGGACGCCACGACCCGTTCCCCGTTCTGGTACGCTGCCGTCTGATCATCAGACGGGGACGCATAGTTTGACTGGAACGAATAAACGCGCGGGCCTGATCGCGTCGATCGAAGCGTCGAACCGCTCGCTGCTGGCCAGCCTGGGGCGGCTGCAGGCGGTGGAGATCCTCGGAATCGGCGTATCGATGGCGCAGGTGAAGGCGCTCTACCTCCTGGGTGATGGCAACGGGTTGCACCTGTCGCAGCTCGCCGCCGCACTCGGCGTGACGCTGTCGACCGCCAGCACGTCGGTCGAACGACTGGTCGAGACCGGGCTCGCCAGCCGCACGGAGGACCCCTCGGACCGGCGGCAGGTCGTGATCAGGCGCACCCCGGCGGGAGACGCGGTGCTCGATCGCCTGCATGCGCTGAGCCATCCCCTGCTCCTCCGCCTCCTCGAGACGCTGACCGACGCCGACCTGGAGAGCGTGGAGCACGCCAGCGGCATCATGGCCCGCGCCGCAGCCCGGCTCGCCGCTGCCGGGAATGCCGCTGCCGGGGACGGTGCCGCATGATCCGCCTCACGCGGCTGGCCGTCAGCAGGCGCGCGGTCGTCCTGCTGCTGGCGTTCGGCGTCTTCGCCGGCGGGCTGTTCTCGTGGAGCCAGCTCCAGCAGGAGCTGATCCCGAACATCGACATCCCCGTCGTGGCCGTCATCACGTCCGAACCCGGCGCCTCGGCGGCGGACGTCACCGCGCAGGTCACGAAGCCGATCGAGCAGGCGATCGGGAGCGTGCCCCGGCTCGACGAGCTCGACTCGACGTCCGCCAACAGCCTGTCCCTCGTCATCGCCCAGTTCTCGTACGGCACGGACGTCAAGGCGACCAGGACCACCATCGAGCAGGCGGTGCAGGCGCTCAGCCTTCCCCAGGGGGCGACCCCGCAGGTCACGTCGTTCAACTTCAGCCAGACGCCGATCCTCACGGCCGCCGTGCAGGCCGGCCCCGGTACCAGCCAGGACCAGCTGGCGGGCCTGGCCGGCAGCACGATCCTGCCTGCCCTCCGTGGGATCGACGGCGTCGCGAGCGCCGACCTCACCGGTGGAGAGGTCCCCCGCGTGCTCATCTCGCTGGATCCGTCGAAGCTCGCGGCGGATGGCATCTCGACGCAGCAGGTGACGTCCGTCCTGCAGGCGAACAATCTGCTGGTTCCCTCGGGGCAGGTCACCCAGGGCAGCACGTCGATCCCCGTCTCGACCGTCCACCAGTTCGGGTCGCTGCAGGACATCGCGAGCCTCGTGGTGGGGGTGAAGACACCCAGCGCGACAAGCGGCGCCACCCCCGGCGGAGGC
>JBJKRK010000241.1:0-3667 GCA_046704705.1 Candidatus Limnocylindrales bacterium
CGGAAGTCGCGCTCGCCGCGCGCCCAGAAGCCCTGCTCGATCTGGTGCATCAGCGACTGGTCGTGGGGGTGGACCATGAGCCGCAGCCCGGTGCCCGCAACGGCCTCGAAGATCTCGAGCAGCTTGCCGTTGTCGTGCACGCCGGTGCCGGGCATGTGGGGGTAGTCGCGGCCGGTGTCCTCGACCATGAAGATCTTGAACGCGGCGATCCCGAGCGTCGCGAGAGCCGGGATCTGATCCGCCACGGCGGCCGACGCGTTCACGTTGTAGTCGACGAGCGACTTGCGGGCGTACAGCTCCAGCATCGCGGCGAGCCGCTCCGGGGTGTTCGGGGGCGGGGCCACGTTCGGCATCCCGAGGCTGGTCGTGACGCCGCCCGCGGCGGCGGCGGACGTCTCGCTCGTGATGTCGCCCTTGTGGGTGAACCCCGGCTCTCGGTGGTGGGTGTGCACGTCCACCACGCCCGGCAGGACGTGCAGGCCGGTGGCGTCCAGCGTCGCAGCCGCGGTCGCCTGCGTGCCCGGCTCCATGATCGCGGCGATCCGACCGTCGCGGATGGCGACGTCGGCCGCGGTTCGCCCGCCCGGCTGGACGAGCGTGCCACCGCGCACGATGAGGTCGAAGGGACCCCCGGGAGACACGAGCGTGCTCATGGCAGGCGGGTGACGCCCGTCTCGGGCGCCTCGTCACGCAGCAGCACGTCTCCCGCCACGACGTGGCGCGAGAACCAGTCCACGATGAGCGGCGTGACGAGGGACGCGTACTGCGCGTACGCACCGTAGTGCGTCGTCCCTGTCTGCACCACGAGGCGCTTCGGTGCGCCCGCGCGTTCGTACAGCGCCATGGCATGGTCCTCCGGGGTCGTGGCGTCGCGCTCCACACAGATGAACATCGCCGCCCGAGGCGCGATCCGGGCGGCGTAGTCGATTGGCCGGTACTGGAAGATCGCGGCGGCGCTGGCCAGGTCGACCAGTGCCGGTACCCTCGCGTCGACGTCGCTCTTGATTGTCGTGGCGCGCCGTTCCGGCGTGGGCACCATGAGCCCATCCCGGGGCGCCACCTGCTCGCCCGAGCCGGTCGCGGCCCGCCGCCGCGCGTCGTCCTCGACGCGCCGCAGGAACTCGAGCCACTCGTACTCCCGGCGCATCCGGTGCAGCCAGTCACGGCCGTCCGCGACCGGCAGCTGGCTGACGACGGCACGGATGCGGGGGTCGAGCGCGGCCGCGATCACGGCGTTGCCTCCGCCCGTCCCACCTGAGCCGAAGATGCCGATGCGGCGCGGATCGAGCTCGTCGCGTGTCTGCGCGTAGTCGATCGCGGCCAGGATGTCCGCCACCTGAGCCATGGGATCGAGGAACGAGGCGTCTCCCTCCGAGTCGCCGAAGCCACGGTAGTCGAGCGTCAGGACCGCGAAACCCGCCGCGAGGAACGCGTCGTGATAGGGACGGTAGAGCTTCGCCGAGCGCAGGCCCAGCCACCCGGGGCCCTGGACCACGAGGGGGAATCGAGCCCCGCGTTCCGATGGATCGGGCAACTGGAGGGTGCCGGCCAGACGGCACGCGTGACTCCAGAACCGTACGTCCTCGACTGTGGCCACGGTGGGGCGTCGCTGCCTCCGCTGCGGTGGGGAAGTTGCGGCGGATTGTACGCAGATGCAGCGCTATTGTCCACAAGATTGCGCCGATTGCATGCGGCACCGCGGGTGCGCGGCCTGCGCCGGATCCCGCGACCCGGGCCGCGCCGGGTGGCTGCGCCAGGTGAAGGACGCGCGAAGACGGATTGCCCGGGCCCGCGATCAGCGCGGCGCCGGGCGGTCGCTGTAGCCGTCCCTGGCTTCGGCCTCCCGCAGGTAGCGCCGCAGGAGCGCGGCGACCCTCGTGTAGTGGGCCGAGAGCTCCTGCACGGCCGTGTCGGCGTCGCCCTGCTTGATCGCCTCGAAAAAGACCTCGTGCTGCTGGGGCGAGTGCTGCACCTGCTTCCAGCGCAGCGACCGCGACACCTCATGGCGCAGGCGTGCGATCAATCCCACGAGACGCGGGCGCGCCGTCACCGAGTACAGGCGCATGTAGAAGCGCTCGCGCCTGGCGAGCTCGTCCTCGGGGTCCTCGGCGCCGCGCATCTCGTCGTACAGGCGCTGCAGGTCGTCGAGGTCCACCTCGGTGAGCAGCGGGATCGCGAGGCGGATCGCGTGCCCCTCGAGGACCGAACGGAGGTCGTAGATCTCCTCGATCTGGTCGGCGTCGAGCGTGGTGACGGTGAAGCCCCGGTGCGGCTCGGAGGTCACCAGGCCCTCGAGCTCGAGCGCCCGCAGGGCCTCGCGCACGGGGATCCGGCTCGCGTCGAACACCCCCGCCAGGTCCTCCTGCCGCAGCCGGGCCCCCGGTTCGATCGTTCCGTCGAGGATCGCCTGCCGCAGGGTTTCCAGCGCGAGATCCTGCGCCGTCAGCGACCGCTGTCGGTTTCTGGCGACGAGCTGCGCAAGGCGCTCCGCGTCATAGCCGCTGTTGCGTCGCGTCAGTGTCACGTCCCACCTGACCACTCATGGATGGCTGACCACTTATGGATACAAGCTTTGACAGAATGGTAGCAATCCCCGCCAGGGCGATGGCGACTGCCGGTGCACCCCCGGCGGACCGCCCGGGCGTCACGAAGGCGCGCTCTCCTCGGACAGCTCGGCCAGCAGGGCGAGCTCGTCCCGCAGCAGCCGCGGCAGCAGGAACCGCTCCTGCACCCGCTGCCGCCCGCTGTGCCCCAGCTCCCAGGCGAGGTCGGGATCGCGGAGCAGCCGGAGGATCGCCGTCGCGCACTCCTCGACGCTGTCGACGAGGATGCCTCCCACGTCTCCCTCCATCTGCAGCGGGATGCCGCCGGCCCGGCCCGCCACCACCGGGGTGGCTTTCCACATCGCTTCGGAGACGACGAGCCCGAACCCCTCGCGGATCGACTTCTGCACCACGACGTCGGAGAGACGCTGGAAGGCATTGACCTCGATGTTGCCGACACCCGTGAGGTTCGTGAAGACGTGGATGAGCGGCTCGTCGCGGCCCGCCTCCTCGATCTCGTCGTAGATCCGCCAGCCTTCGGGATCGTCGAGCGCCATCGAGCCCACCAGGGCGAGCTGCAGGTTCGGGATCTGCTCGCGTACCAGCCGGTACGCCGCGATCACGCCAAGCGGATCCTTCCAGGGATCGAAGCGCGCGACCTGCGTGATGAGCGGCCGACCCAGCTCGACGCCGATCCAGTCCAGCACCTGGCGCGACAGGCTGTCGGGGAGCGGGACGTTCTTGGGGCTGAGCGGGTCGATCGCAGGCGGGATGACACGGACGCGCCCGACCGGGCCGTCCCGCGGGACGAACTGCTCCATGGTGTAGACCAGCGCGTCGTACGGCGCGAGGTAGGGGCGCAGGAACGCCCACGCCTCGGGATTCGGGTTCGACGTGTCGATGTGGCAGCGCCAGACCCAACGCGCGCCTCCCTTGCCCCGGATCGCGGGAAGCGCCGCAGGCTGCGGATCGTTCACGATGACGAAGTCGTACTCCGACTCCATCTCCGCGGCGTTGTGCTCCGAGTTGGCCAGGAACGTGCTGCGCTGTGTTTCGGTCAGGCTGACCGCCGCCCCCTGCAGCGCGTTGTGGAGCTGCTTCGTGGCATCGAAGAACCGCTCGTC
>JBJKRK010000242.1:0-4765 GCA_046704705.1 Candidatus Limnocylindrales bacterium
GGCGCGCTCGACGTTCTCCCCCAGGCGGGTGAAGAGGCTGCCGATCCCCTCGGCCCGGAACGCCGCCGCCGCGTCGAGCGCCGCGTCGGGCTCCTCGCCCGGCATGAAGCGGCGCACCGCGCGCTGCCCGACCGGGAGCAGCGGGATCCGCTCGCGCAGCCAGGCGCTCCGCGCGAGCCAGAGCACGATCGAGCGCATCAGGGCCTCCGCGTGACGGCGCCGGTGCGCTGTTCCGCGCTCACGGGAGCGAGCGGAGCAGGCCGCCGTCGACCGAGACGATCTGGCCGTTCACGTACGAGGCGGCAGGAGAGCACAGGAATGCGGCCACGCGGCCGAGCTCGGTGGGGTTGCCGTAGCGACCCAGCGGGATCCGCGCCGAGGTCTGTCGCCGGATCTCCTCGAAGCTGACGCCGGCCCGGCTGGCGCGCATCTGGTCGTTCGAGGCAACCCGCTCCGTGGCGATGCGGCCCGGCGCCACGCCGTTGATGCGCACCGGGGCGATGTCGTCGAGGATCGACTTGATCAAGCCGGCCAGGCCGGGACGCAGCACGTTCGAAGTCACCAGCCCGTCGAGCGGCTCCCGCACGGAGCTCGAGAGGATCACCAGGATCGCGGGGTTGCGGCCCTGGCGCAGGTGGGGCAACGCCGCGGAGAGCAGGCGCGTGGTGGAGAAGAGCGTGCCGTCGATCGCGGTGCGCCACTGCTCTTCCGAGAGCTCCGCGAAGGTGCCCTTGGGTGGACCGCCCGAGTTCACCACGAGGACATCGAGACCCCCGAGCCGCTCCGCGGCCGTCGCGACCGCGTTTGCCGGACCGTCGGACGTGCCGAGGTCTGTCGGGATCGCCACACCGTCAATCTGTGCTGCGAGGGAGTCGAGGCGCCCCGCGTTCCGGGAGGCAAGTCCGACGCGGGCGCCCTCTGCTGCCAGGGCCTGGGCGATGGCCGCGCCGAGCCCCTGGCTGGCCCCGCCGACGAGGGCGCGTGCCCCGGTGAGTCCCAGATCCACGGTCAGTCTCCTTCGTGCTGCTGCGGGATGTTCATCGCGATCGCGTGGCGGTGTCGCGCGCGCCAGGGAGGCATCATGCTCACGGCATGAACGGCGCGAGTCCGGGCGTGATGTCGAGGCGCCCCAGCAGGTCGTCCAGTTCGTCCGCCGTCGGGGCGTCGATCACAGGCACGAGCCCACGGGTCCGGCCGGTCTCGAGTGCCCCGCGCCGACGCAGGACCTCCTTGCGGATGGCGAGCCCGACCACGGGCTGCCCCTCGAACTGGATGAGCGGCAGGTACCGGTCGAAGCAGCGCGCCGCGCCTGCCGCGTCACCCGCCTCGAGAGCGAGGCGCACGGCGCGGAGGATCTCGGGATAGGCGAAGCCCGTCATCGTGCCGCACGCGCCGCGGCGCATCTCGCTCAGGGCAGAAACGCCACCCAGCCCGCCGAACACCTGCACCTTCGGGCGCGCCGCCAGCAGCCGCGTGATCTTGGGCGGCGTGGGTGGCTCCTCGAGCTTCACGGCCTGCGCGCCGCTCTGGTCGATACAGGCGATGAGCGTCGACAGGGGCGTGAGGACGCCCGTTGCCGCCGGCTCGTCCTGGATGATCAGCGGCAGCCTCGCCGACGCCACGTCTGCGTAGAAACCGGGCAGCAGGTCGGTGTTGCGCAGCAGCGTCGGCGCCGCCACCATCGCCGCCACGGCGCCGAGCTCGCGGGCCTGCGCGATCAACTCGCGCACGTGCGCCGGACTTACCGCGGAACAGCCCACGGCGAAGGGGAGGCGCCCGTTGGCAGCGTCGGCGATCGCTCGCAGCGCCCGCGCCCGCTCCTCTGCGGTGAGCGAGCCGGGCTCGCCCATCACGCCCATCGCGGTGAGGCCGTCGACACCCCAGGCGGCAGCCGCCTCGACGAGGCGGCTCAGGCTATCGGCGTCGAGGCTTCCGTCCGCATGGAATGGCGTGGGCAGGATGTACCAGGTGCCGCGCAGTGTCACACCTCTCTCCTCGTCGTCACAGGTGCGGAGCCGGGGTCGTGGCGCTGCGTGGCGGGCAGGCCGCGGAGCGCGCACATCCACGCACATCGTTGCATGTCCTGCGCTGTCATGCGCTGGGGGCGGTTCCCAGGTAGGCGGCGACGACCCGCGGGTCGTTCGCGAGTTCCTGGCTGACGCCCGAGAGCACGAGCGACCCCTGCTGCAGGACATAGGCGCGCCGGGTGATCTCGAGCGCGAGCGTGACGTTCTGCTCCACCAGGAGCACCGCCGTGCCGCGCCCCGCGATGTCGACGAGCAGCTCGTAGACCGACTCGATCATCTGCGGGGCGAGGCCGAGCGAGGGCTCGTCGACCATCAGGAGCCTGGGGCGCGCCATCATCCCGCGCGCAATGGCGAGGATCTGCTGTTCGCCGCCGGAGAGCATCCCGGCGAGCTTGCCGATGTGCGGCCGGAGCAGGGGGAACAGGTCGAGCACCTCGACGACCCGCTGCCGGCGCGCGGCGGTTCCCCGCGCGAAGGCGTAGGCGCCGAGCTCGAGGTTCTCGCGCACCGAGAGGGCCGAGAAGATGCGCCGTCCCTCGGGCACCTGCACCAGTCCCAGCGTCACCCGCTTCGCCGGTGCGACGCGCAGGATCGGCTGCCCCAGGAACTCGATGCTGCCGGTGCGGGGCTTCACGAGCCCGGAGATCGCGCGCAGCACCGTGCTCTTGCCGGCCCCGTTGGCGCCCAGGAGCGCGACGATCTCGCCGTCTTCCACCTGGAGCCCGACGTGCTCGACGCCGCGCACCGGACCGTAGTACACGGAGAGGTCGGCGACCTCCAGGATGCTCATCGGCGCCGCTTCCCGAGGTACGCTTCGACGACCTTCGGGTCGGCCCGCACGGCCTCGGGCGTGCCGCGTGCGATGAGCCGGCCGTGATCCAGGACGGCCACCTCGTCGGCCATGCGCATGACGAGCTCCACATCGTGTTCGATCATGACGACCGTCACACCGTGGTCGCGGATCCGCCGGATGACGCCGGAGAGCTCGTCGCGTTCGACGGAGCTGACTCCGGCCGCCGGCTCGTCCAGCAGCACCACGCGGGGCGCACCCATCATCGCCCGGGCGACCTCGACGCGCTTGCGCATGCCGTAGGGGAGATCGGCCGCACGGATCCCGGCGATCGCCTCCAGACCGACGAAGCGCAGCCAGCCGAGGGCCTCATCGGCCAGTTCGCGCTCCCGGTGACGCGCGCCCGGCAGGCCGACCAGCACCGCCGCCAGGTTGGTCGGCGAGCGCAGGTGCGCACCGGCCAGGACGTTGTCCAGCGCGGTGAGGCGCGGGAACAGGCGGATGTTCTGAAACGTTCGCCGGATCCCCAGGCCGGCGAGCCGTGGTGCGCTCAACCGCGTGATGTCTCTGCCGTCCAGCTGGATCGTGCCGCCGGTCGCGCGGTAGTACCCCGTCAGGCAGTTGAAGAAGGAGGTCTTGCCGGCGCCGTTGGGGCCGATGACGGCATACAGGGCGCCCGCCGGGATCTCCAGGCTGACGGCGCTCAGGGCGTCCAGACCGCCGAAGCGGAGCGAGAGCTGGTCGACCGAGAGCAGCGCCATCGCCGGGCTAGCGCTGTTCGAGCGACGCCGGCTGCGCCGCCTGCGTGTCGCGGCGGCCGGTGAGTGACCCGAGCAGGCGCCGCAACCCGAGACCGCCCTCCGGCCAGACGCCCTGCGGTCGGGCCATCATCATGGCCACGAGCACGAGCCCGAACACGAGGAGCCTGGCCTGCGAGAACGCGCGCAGCACCTCCGGCCCGGCGACGACGACGAGTGCGCCCAGCAACGCCCCTGCGAGGCTCCCCATCCCGCCGATCGAGACGGCCATCACGACGAGGAGCGATTCCATGAAGCCGAACGTGGGCGGCGCGATGCCGATCATCGCGGGCGCGTAGAAGCAGCCGGTGATGGCACCCAGGATGGCGCCCGCCATGTACGCGTAGAGCTTGTAGCGCTGGGTCCGGATCCCCATCGCCTGGGCGACGTCCTCGTCTTCCCGAATGGCCAGCCAGGCCCGCCCGAGCCATGAATGCCGGACGCGCCAGGAGGCGCCGATGAAGACCACGAGGGTCACGAAGAAGACGTAGTAGTACCCGACCGGGCTGATGATCTGCAGTCCGCCGAGCGTGAGCGGCGGGATGCCGAAGATGCCGGTCGGGCCGCCCGTCTCCTGCAGGTTGTTGACGATGTTCTGGATGATCTCGCCGAAGCCGAGCGTCACCACGGCCAGGTAGTCGCTGCGCAGGCGGAGCGTCGGCACCCCGACGATCACCGCCCCGATGAGCGCGAGCACGAGCGCGGGCGGAATGGTGAGGAGCACCGGCCAGTGGAGGTCCGTCGTCAGCAGGCCCGTGGTGTACGCGCCGATGGCGAAGAAGGCGGCGAAGCCGAGATCGAGGAGGCCCGCGTAGCCGACGACCATGTTGAGGCCCAGGGCGAGGCACATCATCACCTCGACCTGCATGCCGACGCTCACGATGTACTGGTCGGCGAGGATCTGGGGGAGCAACGCGCCGAGCGCCAGCAGCACCACGAGGGCTCCGCCCCGTGCCCGGCGTGCCTCGCGCGTGTTCGGACGAGATACCAGCTGGACGGCGCGTCTGGCCAGTGTCGCGCGCTCCGTGCGCGGATCCCGCGCGACGGCGGTATCGCCGCCCGGCGGCTCGGTCGCCCCGCTGTGCCGCTCGTCCTGTGCCACCGGCCGCCCGCCCCTAGACGCGCTGCCCGACGCGCTCGCCGAGCAGCCC
>JBJKRK010000243.1:0-3960 GCA_046704705.1 Candidatus Limnocylindrales bacterium
CCGACGAGTGGCGTGCGCCAGCCACCAGTGGCACCGGGCCGATAGCTCGGCCGAGTGGCCCGGTCGCCCTCGCCGTACGGCTCACCACGAGCAGCCTCTCCGCGCCAGCCCGGCTCCATGCGCCAGCCCGTGCCGTTCCCCACCAGCCCGGCAAAGCGGTCGGCGACGCTGCCGGGACGAGGGGACGGACGCGGCCGCGACTGGTTGCGATGCACGCCCCCCTCGTCGCGCCAGCGCAGCTCGGGCGCCAGCGGATCGCCGCGCAGGAGCGCGTCGACGGTCTCGCCCACATCCGCGTGCACCACCACGCGATCGCGGTCCTGGATCTCCACGACGACGTCGAACGTCGGGGGGGCCTTCCGCTCGAGCACGCTCTTCTGCGTGCGCCGCCGCCGCGCCTCCTCGTCACCCAGGGTGACGCTCTGAATGCCGCCGATCAGGTCAGACAGCGTCGGGTTGAGCATCAGGTTGTCGAGGGTGTTGCCGTGGGCCGTCCCGATGAGCTGCACGCCGCGCTCTGCGATGGTGCGGGCGGCCTGGGCCTCGAGCTCGGTGCCGATCTCGTCGATGACGATGACCTCGGGCATGTGGTTCTCCACGGCCTCGATCATCACCGCGTGCTGCAGCGCCGGGGTGGGGACCTGCATGCGGCGGGCGCGTCCGATGCCGGGATGTGGAATGTCGCCGTCGCCGGCGATCTCGTTGGACGTGTCGACCACCACGACCCGCTTGCCCATCTCGTCGGCAAGCACGCGGGCCGCCTCGCGCAGCATCGTGGTCTTGCCGATGCCGGGGCGCCCCATGATCAGGATCGAGCGGCCCGACTCCACGAGATCCCGGACGATCTCGATCGTGCCGAAGACGGCGCGGCCGACGCGACAGGTGAGGCCCACGATCTTGCCGCCGCGGTTGCGGATCGCGCTGATGCGGTGGAGCGTCCGCTCGATGCCGGCGCGGTTGTCGTCGCCGAACGACCCGACGTGGTCGATGACGTACTGCAGGTCCTCCTGGGTCACCTCCCGATCGAGCAGCACGACCTCGCCGCCGTCTCCGAAACGTGCCTCCGGCCGGCGGCCGACGTCGAGCACGACCTCGATCAGCTCGTCGTCCGCCGGCAGCGCCCGCAGGCGGGTGACGATCTCGGGCGGCAGCGCCACGAGCATCGCCTCCAGATCGTCCACCAGCGTCTCGCCGTACGCAGTCACGCTCGCCCCTTCGCGCATCAGCGGACGGCCGGCACGAGGGCCGGCTCCGCGACGCGGACCATGGTTTCTTTCACCAGCAGCGTCACGCGGGAGATGCTGCCGAATCCCTCCTCCTCCAGGCGGCGATCCACGGGCGACTCGTAGGTGCGGACCGGGCTGATCACACCGTGGTTGTCGCGTCTGCCGTAGCGGCCGACCCCCCGCCGTGTGCCGGTACGTGCGCCGATCACGGCCAGACCGTGGCGGATCAGCGGGCCGGCGTCGTGGCCGGGCAGCACGATCACCCTCAGGTAGTGCGGTTGGTCCTCCTTCGCGACCCCGATCTGCAGGAAGCCGGCGAGCTGCGTCCCATCGGCGCCGCCTCCCGGCGCCTCCTGCACGTAGGTCTCGATGTCCGCGAAGCGCAGGATCGGGGCCAGGCTGCTGCGGGGCACGCGGCCCTGCCCTCCCAGGCGTTCCCAGTCGCTCAGGCGGTACGCCTCCAGGCGGGTGACGGGTCCCGGGGTTGCCGTTGCGTAGAGGCGGCTCAGCGCCAGCGCGTCGAGCGGAACGCTGGGGCGAATGCCGGCTTCCGCCGCCGCGCCCTCCGACAGCCGGGGCAGCGCTTCTTCCGGCGGCCGGAAGAAGATGCGCTCCTCGCCGTACTGCACGAAGCCCGCCTGCATGAAGAGCGCCACGTTCCCGCCCTCGTCGGCGCAGGCCACGTGGAAGCGGGCCGCGCCGCGCTTCGAGCCGTCTCGGAGCAGGTGCTGCACCAGGCGGAGCCGGATGTCACCCGCGCCCGCCAGACCGATCGCGTCGAGCTCGACGATGGTCCACTCGTCGCGCTGGGTATCGCGTTCGACGCGCGCCAGGCCGGCGAGCCGGCCGTCCTCGTCGTAGACGTACAGCTGGTCGCTCGGTCGAAACGCGCCGAGTGGCATGAGGAACAGGCTGAAGACGCTGAACGGGCTGCGGCTGACGGGCAAGCCCAACGAGCGGACCCCAGTGCCATCCCGCTCCTCGGTGCCGTGCGACAGCCGCGAGAGCTCGGCGAGCGCCGGGAGGTCGGTGAGTCGCGCTCCTCGAACGCGACCCGGGCGGGTCCCGATCGTCATCCCGACCCTCCGCGCTCGCGACGGAGCGGATGCCGGGGATGCCCGGCGCCCTCGCCGGGCTGGTCGTGCTCCGTCGCCATTGTGGCGATCAGCCGGTGGAAGCGCGTCTCGCCGGCCAGCTCCGGGTGAAACGCGGTGGCCACGACGTTCCGTTCCCGCACGGCGACAATCCGGCCGTCGTCCAGGATTCCGAGAACGTCCACCGCCGGACCGACTCGCTCGATGACCGGCGCCCGGATGAAGACGGCGTGCACGGGCGTGTCGCCCACGAGCGGCACGGGCAGGTCGGTTTCGAAGCTCTCGAGCTGGCGGCCGAAGGCGTTGCGGCGGATCTCGACGTCGAGAAGCGGCAGCACCGGTTCCTCGCCCTCCACGATCTGTCGCGAGAGCAGGATCATGCCGGCACACGTGCCGAAGATCGGCGCACCCCTCGAGGCGAGATCGAGGATCGGCGCCCGCAGGCCCCACCGATGGATGAGCTGCCGCATGGTGGTGCTCTCGCCGCCGGGCAGGATCAGACCGGAGACGCCGTCCAGATCGCCGGGCAGGCGAACTTCGACGCCGTCCACGCCGATCGCGCGCAGCGTCGCGAGATGCTCCAGGAAGTCGCCCTGCAGGGCCAGGACACCGATCTTCACGGGTCCGCTCGTTCGTCGCACGGACGCGGCTACCAGCCGCGAACTGCCAGGCGCTCGCCTTCGGGGATCGTGCCGAGCTCCAGCCCGCGCATGGGCGCGCCGAGACCCCGCGAGACCTCGGCCAGGATCTTGGGATTGTCGAAATGGGTGGCGGCCTGGACGATCGCGTGGGCGGTCCGGGCGGGGTCCTCCGACTTGAAGATGCCCGAGCCCACGAAGACGCCCTCGGCGCCGAGCTGCATCGCGAGCGCCGCATCGGCCGGCGTGGCGATCCCGCCGGCGACGAAGTTGACCACCGGCAGCCCGCCTGTCCGCGCAACGTCCCGCACCAGCTCGTATGGCGCCTGCATCTCCTTGGCCGCCGCGAAGAGCTCGTCCTCGCGCATCGACTGCAGGCGCCGGATGCCGGCCTGGACCGCGCGGATGTGCCGCACGGCCTCGACGATGTTGCCGGTACCGGCCTCGCCCTTCGTGCGGATCATCGCGGCGCCCTCCGCGATCCTGCGGAGGCCCTCGGAGAGGTCCCGGCAGCCGCAGACGAACGGCACCTTGAACTGGTGCTTGTCGATGTGGTAGTTCTCGTCGGCCGGCGTCAGGACCTCCGACTCGTCGATGTAGTCGACACCCAGCGCCTCGAGGACCTGCGCCTCGACGAAGTGACCGATCCGGCACTTGGCCATCACGGGGATCGTGACGGCCTCCATGATCGCGCTGATCAGGGCCGGGTCGCTCATGCGCGCGACGCCGCCCGCGGCCCGGATGTCGGCCGGGACGCGCTCGAGTGCCATCACCGCGACGGCGCCGGCGTCCTCGGCGATCTTCGCCTGCTCGGGAGTGACGACGTCCATGATGACGCCGCCCTTGAGCATCTGCGCCAGGCCCTTCTTGGTCGCCCAGGTGGACGTTTCCATGCTCATGATGGGCTGGTTCCTTGTTCCGTCATGCTGCGGTGCGCCGCCGGCCATACTGGCCCCGGGGTCCTCGCCCGTTCGAGCAGCCGGTCGCTCCCGCGCCCTCCGA
>JBJKRK010000244.1:0-6089 GCA_046704705.1 Candidatus Limnocylindrales bacterium
GCACCGCGCCCGCATACAGCCCCGCCAGCAGCGCGCTCAATGCGCCGTACACCAGCGTGCGCTTGATCAGTCGGTCGATGTCGAACAGGCCATGGCGCACGATCGCCACGGCGATCGCGACGGGCACCGAAGCGAGGGCCGCCAACCCCACCACCCAGCCGAGGTCGGCGATGGGTCCGTTGTTCGGGACCGACACGCTGAGCGCAACGACGGCGACGGTCATGGGGTACAGGAAGAGCTTGATCTGCTGGCGCTCCACGCGGCTGCCACGCCGGTACCGCAGCACGAGCGACGCGATGCCCGCCAGGAACCCGACGGGCCCGCTGACGTTGCCGGCTGCCGCGACGACCGCCACGAGCGGCGCGATCGCCGTCGCACCGAGCGGATTCGAGAGCGACGAGTCGACGCTCAGAGGTCCTGGTGTGAGCGCGTTGGCCAGTGTGCCCGCGATCCCGACGACGATGAGCGCGACCCCGATACGGCCCCACCGGGCGCTGAGGAAGTGGCCGGTGGGGAAAAGCATCGGCACGACGATCGCCAGGATGCCCAGGTTGGGGACGAAGGCCCAGCTGGCAATCCACGCGGCGGGCACGGTGCCGGGCAGGAGCGCGTCGTGGCGCGACAGGGAGAACTGGGCATACGTTCCACAGAAGATGGACAACGCGATCAGGTTCGCCGATCCGATCATCAGCCAGCCGATCGCGTGGTCTGGCTTGCGGCTGGCGATCAGCGTGCCCATCGCGGCCATGCCGCCGATCAGCGCCAGGAAGACCCCTGCCGTGACCGGGTCGAGGGAGTTCGCCGCGCCGGCAGGCACCGCAGACTGCAGCGCGATCGCCGCGACTGTCAGCGCGACGGCCGAGCCGGTCGCGATCCGGGGAAGGAACCGCGAAACGCTCAGCGGGGCCGCAGGAATGCGTGGGACGCCGCGGCCGGGCGTCACGATGGAGCCCCCAGGCGCGCCGGGACCGGAAGCGCGAGACGGTCCCCGAACTCTCTGCGGAGCGCCGATCTCGCGGCGAGGTACCCGCACATCCCGTGCACGCCGCCCCCGGGCGGAGTCGAGGACGAGCAGAGGTAGATGCCCCGCACCGGCGTGGCGTACGGGTCTCGCGCCGGCACCGGCCGGAAGAGAAGCTGGCGCCAGTCGGCCAGGCCGCCGTTGATGTCGCCGCCGACGTAGTTCTCGTCGTACGCCTCCATCGCGGCGGGATCGCGTGCGCTGCGCGCGAGGATGAGGTCGCGGAAACCGGGCGCAAAGCGCTCGACCTGGCCTTCGATGGCCGCAGTCATGTCGACCGGCGAGCCGTTGGGAACGTGGCAGTAGGCCCACGCGGTGTGCTTGCCCGCCGGCGCCCGCGATGGATCGAACGGCGTCTGTTGCACCAGCAGCACGAACGGGCGTTCCGGATGCGCCCCGCGGGCGACCTCGGCTTCGGCTGCCACGATCTCGTCGAGTGTTCCCCCGAGGTGGACCGTGGCGGCGCGCCCGACGCCCTCGGCGGTCCAGGGGATGGGACCGGCGAGTGCCCAGTCCAGCTTGAAGACACCGGGGCCGTGGCGGAACCGCGCGAGCCTGCTGCGGTAGCCGGGTGGAAACCGGTCGCCGACGATCGAGATGAGCTGGTGGGGCGTGACGTCGAAGAGATACGCGCGCGCTCGAGGGAGTTCGGACATCGAGGCGATGCGATGGCCGGTGACCACCGTGCCGCCGAGCGCCGCGAGCTCGGCCACGAGCGCGTCGACGATCCGGCCCGAGCCCCCGCGCGCCATCGGCCAGCCGAAACCCTGGGCGAACAGGCCCATGGCCATGCCGAACGAAGCCGTCATCGGCTGGTCGAGCGAGACCATCGAGTGCGCCGCCAACCCGGCGAAGAGTGCCCGCGCGGCGTCGCCGTGGAGACTGCGGCGCGCAAGGGTCGCGGCGGGCAGGAGCGAGGGCAATCCGAAGCGCGCCAGCGCCACCGGATGGCGGGGCACATGAAGGACCGGGCGGAGGACCTCGGTGGCAAGCGCGTCCGCCGCGTCGACCGGTGCCGCGAACAGCCGTCGCCAGGCCCGACTGTCCCTGGGATCGACGGCGCCGAGTCCCGCCCCAGTGTCCGTCACTGACCGTTCGAGGAGCGCAGCCCGACCCCCGTCGAGGGGGTGGGCCGCCGGTGCGTCCGGATGGATCCACGCCAGGCCGTGGCGCTCGAGGGCAAGCGAGCGGAAGAACGGCGACGCGATGGCCGTGGGGTGGATCGCCGAGCACGGGTCGTGCACGAAGCCGGGCAGGGTCAGCTCGGCGGACCGCGCGCCGCCGCCCGGTGTCGGGGCTGCCTCGAACACGACGACCGAGCGCCCCGTGCGGGCGAGGGTGATCGCGGCGGCGAGACCGTTCGGTCCGGCGCCCACGACGACCGCGTCGCAGCGGGCGTCGGCGGCCGTGCTCATGCGTCCGCCATCCGCGCGGCCATCGGTCAGCCCTGCGAACTGGCTCCGGCGTGGTCCTCGCGCCGGCGCAGCATGAGCCAGGGATGCGAAGCCGTGTACAGCCCGGAGCGGATCGCCGCGTTGTGGCGGATGTTGCCCACCTTGCGCCACTGGCGCCGGCGGTCCACGCACGCCTGCTCGAAAGTCGGCGTCTCCCGCACGCCGAATCGTTCGGCCAGGTTGCGCAGCGTCGCCAGCCAGAACTCGTTTTCCATGCGGTGTCCGCCGAGCGCCATCGACACCTCGTACAGGGGATCGTTGGCGCGCAGCAGCACCTCGATCGAGGCAGCGGTCGTGCCTTCCTCATGCATCGCCGAGAACGTGATCCAGGCGGCGAACATGTGCCCCTCGGGCGTCATGAACGTGAACGACTCGTCGTCGGCGTAGATGACCATGACGCCGGTCGAGAGCGTCTGGCGACCCGGCATCGCCAGATTGAGGAGGGCCACCTCACCCGGGGCGATCGCCGTGAGCGGCCCGTAGAAGCGGTTGCCCCTGGGCCAGAAGGAGGCGAACTCCGCTTTCCATGCCGCGATGACCTGCTGCGGTGTCACGTCGGCGCCGGACAACCTGATCCGATAGCGCTTCTGCCAGAGCCGGCCGAAACCCTGGACGGGGCCGACGAGCCGGCGGCCCGCGACGTTCAGGTTGATCGCACTGGAGGGCACCGCTCCGACGGCCAGCCGCTCCACCGGTTTCGACCACGTCGCCGCCGTGGAGTGTGCGTGGGCATCGGGTCCGGCCAGCGGGGCATCGGGCCGGGAACCCTGCCTCGGCTCGGCGACGCTGTGCGCCGACATCTCTGCTTCGTCGCGCGGGCCTATGGCAGGATCGAGGGGATCCGTCGTGTGCCGCATCGTCAGGCTCCTTCGGGTTGCGCGTTCTGTTGCGCTGTGCTTGCCGTGTCAGGCGTCAACCGCCCACCGCCGCGAGCGCCGCCGCGGGGCCGTCCCGCAGCTCGATGGCCTCGTCCAGGCGTGTGAGCGAGAAGATCTCCCGGTAGTGGTCGGACAGCCCGACCGCCAGCAGTCGCTGGCCCTGGCGCTGCACGCGGACGAGCAGCGTCACCAGCAGGCCGATTCCGCCGCTGTTCATGTAGTCGAGGCCACCGAAGTCAAGGACGATCGCCCTGGCGCCGGCCGTCGTGGCCGTCGCGTAGGCGTCCATCAGCATCCCTTCGCTTGCCGCGGTGATGTCGCCCCTGATCTCGATCGCGCTGGCCGTCGGCGACAGCCGGGTCACCTCCGCCGTCATCGAGCCTGTCGTCATGTCGGTTCCTCCTCCCGTGCCTGCTGCCGGGTGATCTGTCAGGTGGTCGCCGCGGTCGCATGTGCGGCCGTCTCGTCGGGGAAGATCGGGATGAAGTCGGAGAGCCTCGTGATCTCGAAGATCTCGCGGTAGTGCGGGCTCAGCCCGAAGGCGCGCAGCGAGCGCCCCTCGTCTCGCGCACGCGCGAGGAGCTGCACGATCAGCGCGATGCCGGTGCTGTTCATGAAGGTGACATCGCGGAAGTCGAGCACGATGGTGTGCGCGCCTGCCGCCGTGCTGTCGTACGCGGCATCGAGTTCGGCCTCGGCGGCGCCGTTGATCTCGCCGTGAAGGACGATCGCCGGCACGTCGCCGCCGGGGGTCGATCGCACTTCAGCGCTGAACGGGGTGGCCGGCATCGCCGCCTCCTTCGAGGTGCAGGGTGAGCGTCACGGTCTGGACCGCGCCGTCGGTGGCGACCTCCATCGCGTCGACCATGTGCTTGATCAGGAAGAGGCCCCAGCCGCGGGGCTTCTGGTTTCCGGCCAGCTTGGCCTCGAGGTTCGGCTCTTCCGTCTCGCCGAGTGCGCCGCTCAGGCCACGGTCCGTGATCCGGACCACGAGGTCCTGGTGCTCGAGCGCCACCTCGATGTCGACCGGCACGGTCGGATTCTTCTGGCTGCCGTACTCGATCGCGTTCATGGCGGCCTCGCTCACCGCCGTCTTGAGCCGGTCGAGCCGGTCGTTCGCCAGTGCGAGCGGCGCGACGGCGCTTGCGACCTGGTCCATGGCGAGGCGCTCGTTCCCCTCGGCGCCTTCGATCGACATCCGGAGGAGCACCTGCCCGTCTGCGGGCGCAGCAGCACCGGCAGAGGCTGCGGCTCGATCGCCCGGGGGCCGGCCGGGCGTCCGCGGGGAAGCGGGCAGATCGGCGGTGTCGGGTGCGACCTGCGCAGCCGGCTCAGCCTCGAACCGCGAGACGGCACCCTCCTGGCCGCCGGTCCGCTGCAGCGTGACGAGCGTGATGTCGTCTTCCTGGTCCCAGCCACGCCCGACGAACCCATGCAGCGCGTCGAGCAGGTAGTCGATCAGCTCCGTTCCGGGCAGATCGACGGCCATCAGCTCCCGCAGCCGCGGGATGCCGAACATCTCCCCACTCGGCGAATGCGCCTCGTCGATGCCGTCGCTGTACAGGAGGATCTGCTGGTTCGGCGCGAGGACGGCCTCGCGCTCGTCATAGCGCATCCCCGGCAGCAGGCCGAGCGGCATGCCGGTCGCCCGGAGCTCGACGACCGCGTCGGACGAACGAACGACCGGCAGGTTGTGGCCGGCATTCGCGTACGCAACGCGGCCCGTGGCTGGCTCCAGGACCATGTACAGGCACGTCACGAACATCCGCGCCGGCATCTCGGCGATGAGGATCTCGTTCGCGCGCGCCAGCACCCTGGAAGGGTCGACGAGGCGCGGCGCCTCGCCCCGCAGCACTGATTGCGTGCGGGCCATCAGCAGGGCCGCCGGAACGCCCTTGCCTGTGACGTCGCCGACGACGATCCCGATTCGCCCTCGCGGGAGCTGGATGAAGTCGTAGAAGTCGCCGCCCACCGCACGTGCCGGCGCGTAGTACGCCGCCACCTGCCAGTCCGGAAGCTCCGGTAACTCGTGCGGCAGGAACTGCTGCTGGATCAGCGTCGCGACGCGCATCTCCTGCTCGAGGCGCTCGCGCGCCTGGATCTCGGCCGCCTGTTCTCGAACGAGCTGGGCGACCCGGATCGCCGGCGCGGCCTGGGCGGCGAGGCTCGAGAGGAGCTTGCGGTCGTCGGACGAGTACTCCTGGTCGGACAGGCGCGGGCCAAGGTAGAGGGCGCCGATCAGCTCACCCTGCGCAACCAGCGGGACGACCATCTTCATCCCGGCGCCGCGAAGCTCGCGCACCGCGGGCGACTCGAGCTCGAGGTGGTCGAGCTCCACGACGCCCGACGCGGCCTGGAGGTACGCGAACAGCGGGTCGCCCGGGGCAATCTCGATCGCGGGAGCCGTTGCGCCGGCGGCGGCCATGACAGTCGCGGCGGAGCGCACCGCCGGGGAGGGCGTCTCCTCGGCGCCACGGCGTTCGCCTCGTCCGACGCGCTGCCAGATCGAGCTGATGATTGTCATGGCCGGGTTTCTACGCCTCCGTCGTCCGGGTTTCGTTACGAAGCGCGGTCGGCGCGCCACGAAGCGCGGTCGGCGCGCCGCGACGGCTGCTCATGACCGCGGATCTCGCAGCCATACCCCCGCTGTCGCCGGCTGCATCGTGCGCTCGAGCGTGGCCGTCAACGCATCCGCCACCCGATCGACCTCCACCTCGTCGCGGACGGCGGCGGCGA
>JBJKRK010000245.1:0-4148 GCA_046704705.1 Candidatus Limnocylindrales bacterium
CCACGCACGTCCATCGCGGATGCCTCCTCGCGTCGCTGCATTTCGCGAACGTTACCACCAACTCTGCGCACAATCTACCCTAACTTGTACACGTGACTGCCAGCCTGGTATACGGTCACGCGTCGAGTCGGGACGCGTGTTCGGGGAGCGCCGCGGCGAGGTCCGCCAGGCGCAGCGTGGCTGGGTCGATCGCGAGCTCCCGGCGCCGGAGCACGGCGGCCAGCACGAGCTTCCGGACGCCGCGGGCATCGAGCCGCCGGGCAACGCAGCCCTCGGCCACGTGGCGCAGCTCGACCGCATCCGGCCGGAACCCCGGGCGCACCTCGACGAGGGCATCCGTCAGGATCGCTTCGACGGCCGAGATGCCCGGAAGTGGGACCTCCTCCACCAGGTCGGCGCGGGAGAGGAAGGCCGGATCGACCCCACGCTCGTAGTTGGTCGTCGCCACGAACAGCATGTTCGCGCAGGTTGCCGAAACGTGGTCCAGCCCGGCCAGCACGGCGTCAGTCGCACGATGGACGTCGACCGGGTTCGTCTCCAGCGATGCGCCGGCGCGGTTCACGGCGAGCGCCTCGACTTCGTCGAGCAGCACCACGACCGGCCGGCCCCGTGCGGCGACGTCGGGCAGCGTGCGGCTGAAGAGGCGCGCCACGGCCCGCTGACTCTCGCCCAGCAACTGGCTCGGCAGCGCGTGCGGATCGACCGTGAGGAACAGCAGGCCCGCCGGGAGATCCCGCGCGAGCCGGTCCGCCAGGCCGGAGGCGAGCGTCGTCTTGCCGGTGCCGGGCGGACCCGCCAGGACGACCAGCCCATGCACCGGCAGCCCGACCGACGAGTACCGTTGCCGGGCGCCGAAGAAGAACGTGCCGAAGTTGCGCAGCCGCTCCTTCAGACCATGGTCGACGATGATGCGTCCCCAGCGGTCCTCCCAACCCTCGGCAGGGAGCTCCCACAGGCTGGCGAGGCCTTCCGTACCCGGGGGAAGCGCCAGGGCTGGCACGCTCAAACCTCGGGCCGGCCGTCGAAATGGTCCGGCCAGGTGATGCCGGAAAGGTCCGGCGCGTCGAGCACCGGGGGCTCCTCGAACAGATTCAGCGGGTCGAGCAGGATCCGCATCATGTCGTAGAGCGCGTCGAAGTTGTGCACGCGGATCAGGCGCGCGGTGCGGCTCCGATCGTCGTTGAAGTGCTGGTGCCACACCCAGTGGTCGACGACCACGAGATCGCCCGCCTCCCAGGGATGGGACACGCCGTCGATGTCGCTGTGCCCGGTGCCCGACACCACGTAGAGCCACGCCTGGCCGCCGTGACGGTGGCGCGACTGGTAGAGGCCGGGCGCCAGCTCGTGCATCACGGCGCTCAGTCCCGCCGTGTGATACCCGATCGACGAATCGACGAGGAACATGCTCCGCGCGCCGCGCTTCGTCACGACCCCGCGCACGTCATCGAAGCGGGTGATGAGCCGGGCGCCCTGCGCGCCCCCGGCATGCGTGGCGAGCCGGCGCAGCCGTCGGGCGTAGGGATCGTCGCCCTCCGGCGCCTCAGCCTGACGGGGAGGCGCCGGGAGCTCCTCGAACGGCGCGTCGCCGCCTTCCTCCAGCACCGCCGTGCCGAACGCCTCGAGCATCGGTTCGACGCTCCACGTGTGAAACACGGCCGGTGTGTCGCTGTCGTTGCCGTGGCGATGCCAGGCCCAGTTCGGCAGGTGGAGGGTATCCCAGGGCTTCCAGGTGATCACCTGGCCGTCGATCTCGGTCCAGCCCGTCCCGGACTCGACGAACATGATGGCGTCCCACGAGTGGCGGTGCACCGTGCTGACCGTGTGCGGGGGCAGCTCATGCAGCGTGGCGTCGAGGTTCTTCGACGGGCGGTCGCCATCCGAGCCCATGTACACGCCGCGACGCATGCGCCGCGCCGGCACCTCGATCAGCTTGACGTCGGCGCGCTTCACGATGGTCTGGTGGTAGTTCCGCCACTCCTCGATGAGCGCGGCGCGACGCGCCTTCTGAACCTCGTAGTGCGTCGTCTGCGTCGACGTGGTCGTCTTCACCGTCTCCTCCACACGAGCTGGTTATCAGGGCCAGGAGCGGGGCGCCGTCAGGGCCCGACCGCGTTCGATGACCGGTGCGCCGGGCCGCCCTGCGCTTCCCGCCGGAGGTCGTGCCAGACCGACCCCGGACCAGGGCGAGCGGCCGCGCCGATCATCCGGCCTGCGCCACGCGCGCCTCCTCGGCCACGGACACGCGCGGCAAGACCTCCTCGGCGAGGATCTGGATCTGCTCCAACCAGTCGGCGAACCTGAACCGGAAGTCGAAGATGAGCAGGTCGCAGCCGAGCTCTTCGTACCGGGCGACGCCCGATGCGACATCGTCGGCCGTCCCGGCGAGGATGGACCCGTCGAGCTCCTCGATCCGGGTGAACTCGCCCGACGGCGGCTTCAGCCAGAAGCGCTGGTTGTTGGCGTTGCGGATGAGCCCGGGGACGTTCAACAGCCCGAGCGCCCGTTCCCGGTTCGCGGCGATGCTCGTGACCGGGACGGCGCCCGTCAGGATCATGGGCCGCTCCTGCGTGGCGCATCGTTCGCGAATCTGCGCGAGGCGCCTCTCGTACGTGGGGAACGTGATCCGCCCGGGCAGCCATCCGTCGCAGAAATCGACCGCCAGGCGGGCGGAAGCGGGCGTGGCGCCACCCCACCAGACACGCACATGGTCCAGCGGCGTGGGCTTCAGGTCGACGTCGTGGAAGTCGTACAGCGCACTGTGGTGCTCGACGCTCTCGCCCGTCCACAGGCGGCGAGCGATCTCCACCTGCTCGCGCATGAGCAGCGGGCGGTCGGCCTCGCCCATGCCGATCACGTCGAACTCGTGCTGGAAGTTGCCCGCGCCGACGCCCACGTCGAGTTGCCGCCGGGAGATCCAGGAGAGCGATCCCACGCTGTAGGCGAGCTGGATCGGATGCCGGAAGGGGATGACCGTCGCTGTGCCCAGGCCGATCCGCTCCGTGGCGCCGGCGAGGAACGAGAGCGTCACGAAGGGCTCGACGAACGTGCGGTCGGTTCCCTCCATCCCGTGTGGGTGGAACACCAGATGGTCACGGACCCACAGGGAGTCGAACCCCAGCCGCTCGGCCAGACGCGCTCCACGGATGAGCAGCTCCTGGTCCGCGTGCTCTCCGAAGTGGGGGACGAGCAGTCCGAATCTTGTCGTCATGCGTCGCTGCGCTCCTTCCCCGTGCGTGCGCTGATCCGTGCGGCGGCCGGCACCGGGGTGACGGGGGTCCCGGTCGGCCGGACCTGTCTGCCCCACCCGGGGGTGCCGACGACCGTGCCGTGGTCGTAGACGAGGCGGCCGCGAACGAGCGTGTGCGTGACGACGCCACGGTACGTGCGGCCGGAGTAGGGCGACCACCCGGCGGGCCCGATGACGATCTCGTCCTCGACGGCGAGGTCGGCATCGAGGTCGACGATGGCCAGATCGGCGTCGGCGCCCGGCTCCAGCCTCCCCTTCGTGCCCAGCCCGAGGGACCGGGCCGGGGCCGCGGACGTCACCTCGACCACTCGCTCCAGGCTGATGCGCCCCCGGTGGGCCGCGTCGAGCAGCATCGACAGGTAGAACTGGATGGACGGCGTACCCGTGTGCGCCTTCCATCCATCGGTCCAGCCCGGTTCCTTCTCTTCACGGAGGTGCGGGGCATGGTCCGTGGCGATCATGTCCACCGTCCCGTCGTTGAGCGCCTCCCAGAGCGGTTCCGTGTTCGCTTCAGGAACCCAGTAGGAGAGCGCATACGACCCCAGGCGCTCGATCGTGGCCCAGTCGTTGCCCAGGAAGAGCGCCCAGGGGTTGATCTCGGCCGTGACGGCCTGCCCGTCCGCCTTCGCGTCCCGGAGCATCCGGATCACGCCCCGGCTCTGCGTGTGCAGGAGGTGGAGCGGGGCACCGGTGGCGCGCTGGAGCCTGAGGAGCAGCGCCACGGCCGTGTCCCAGATGAGCCCGTCGTACGCCGCGTACGCCTTCGCGTAGGCGCGGAAGTCGCGCTCGCCGCGCGCCCAGAAGCCCTGCTCGATCTGGTGCATCAGCGACTGGTCGTGGGGGTGGACCATGAGCCGCAGCCCGGTGCCCGCAACGGCCTCGAAGATCTCGAGCAGCTTGC
>JBJKRK010000246.1:0-4095 GCA_046704705.1 Candidatus Limnocylindrales bacterium
CCTTGGGGCTCTCGACGGCGACGTACGCCTCGCCGATCGGCGGGCGCGGGCCCTCCATCACCTGCTTGAAGTGATGGATCATGGACTCCATGTCGCTCGTCAGCTTGCTCTTGGGCGGCAGGATCACCCGGTGGTCGTCCGCGTTCACCGGCCCGTCGGGCAGGCGCCTGATCGCCTGCTCGAGGATGCGCACCGACTGCCGGATCTCCTCGACGCGCACGAGGTACCGGTCGTACACGTCGCCGGCGGTGCCCACCGGGACGTCGAAGTCGTACGTCTCGTAGTCGAGATAGGGGAAGTCGCGGCGCACGTCGTAGGCCACGCCGGAGGCGCGGAGCATCGGGCCCGAGAGGCCGTAGTTCAGCGCCTCCTCACCCGACATCGCGCCGATGCCCGTCGTGCGGCCCACCCACACCGCGTTCTTCGACAGCATGCGCTCGGCTTCGTCGATCGTCTTCGGCAGGCTCTTCACGAACCCGGTGAGCTTGTCCATCCACCCGTCGGGCACGTCGGCCGCCATCCCGCCCACGCGCGTCAGCGACGTGGTGAGGCGCGCGCCGATCCACATCTCGAGCAGCTCGTAGATCCGCTCGCGTTCCTCGAACAGCCAGAGGAACGGGGTGAAGGCGCCGATGTCGATGCAGGTCGTGCCCCACCACACGAGGTGCGACATGATGCGCGACAGCTCGAGCGCGATCACGCGCAGGACCTTGCACCGCTCGGTGATCTCCAGACCGAACAGCCGCTCGGCGCCGAGCGCGAAGGCGACGTTGTTGCCGGGCGAGTTGAGATAATCCTCGCGGTCGGTCCACGGGATGATCTGGTTGTACGTGCGGTACTCGCCGATCTTCTCGAACCCGCAGTGCAGGTACCCGATGTGCGGGACGCAGCGGACCACCGTCTCGCCGTCCAGCTCGAGCACCAGGCGCAGCACGCCGTGCGTGGCGGGGTGCTGCGGGCCGATGTTGATCAGCATGTGCTCGCCGGCGAGATCCGGCTCCATCGCCTCCGGGGCCTCCACGGGGATCACCTGCCCCCGCTCGTCGGTCACCAGCGGGACGCGCACCGGGCGCCCCTGGGCGTCCAGGCCGGACGTGGAGAGCTCCACCTCCACCGTGCGTTTCGTGGTCGGCATCGGCTACTCCCCCGCCTTCTCGCCGGCCCGGAGGCGGCGGCGCATCTCGGCCGGCAGGTCCTCGAAGGCGTCGGCCACCGAGAGCTCCTCCATCGAGTAGCGGGCCTCGGGGTTGGCGGCCAGCGCCTGGCGCAGCTGCTCGGCGCGGCTGAACCGGCCGCGCAGCGGGAAGTCCTTCCGCAGCGGATAGCCCTCGCGGAAATCCTCCCACATGAGAATGCGGCGCAGATCAGGGTGGCCGTCGAAGCGGATGCCGAACATGTCGTAGCACTCCCGCTCCATCCAGTCGGCGCTCTTGTACACCGACCAGACGCTGGGCACGGCCAGCGCGGCGCCCGACGGCAGCTCGACCTTGAGGCGCAGGAAGCGGCGGTAGGCGATGGACCGCAGGTGCCACACGACCTCGATCGGATGCTCGGGGTCGCGGAACTCGACCGCGGTCAGGTCGGACAGGTACTCGTAGCGCTGCGACGGGTCGTCGTGCAGCCAGCGCACGACGTCGAGCAGCCGCTCGCCGGCCACGACGACGTTGGTCTCGCCGCGCACGACGTGCACGCGGCGGATGGCGTCGCCGAACTTGGTCTGGAGCGCGGCGCCCGACGGGTTGGCCTCGCCCCCGGTGAGGGGCACGTCGTGCGGGGTGGCGGGGACCGGGGCATCGCTGCCCAGCGCACTCCCCGCCACGATCGGAGTGAAAGGAGTGCTCACAGGCCGGACCGGGTCTGCTGGACGGAGTTTCCGAACGGCTCCGACTGTTCGTCGATGAGCGACGGGGGGATGTAGAGCTGGCTCTTGGGATCGGGCTCCATTTCCTGGCGCAGCGTGTGGTCGGCGGCGCGCTCCTTCTTGACCTTCTCCTGGAGGAGCATGATCCCGTAGATGAGCCCGTCGGGGCGCGGCGGGCAGCCGGGCACGTAGACGTCCACCGGGATGATCGTGTCGATCCCCTGCACCACCGCGTAGTTGTCGAACATGCCGCCCGACGAGGCGCAGGCGCCCATCGAGATCGCCCACTTGGGCTGCGGCATCTGCTGCCAGATGCGGCGCAGGATCGGGGCGAGCTTGAACGGCACGCGGCCGGCGCAGATGAGCACGTCGGCCTGGCGCGGCGAGAAGCTCATGCGCTCCATCCCGAAGCGCGCGAGGTCGAAGTCGCTGGCCGCACTGGCCATGAACTCGATGGCGCAGCAGGCGGTGCCGAAGGGCATCGGCCAGAGCGAATTGGCGCGGGCCCAGTTGACCAGGAAGTCGAGCTTGGTGGTGATCCAGCCTTCCTGCTGTCGCGGCGCGTACGAGACGGCCGAGTCAGGGCGCGAGGTCAATCCCATTGCAGGGCACCCTTCTTCCAGACGTAGACGAATCCCACGAGGAGGATGGCCATGAAGACCAGCATCTCCCCGAGGCCGAAGAACGAGATCTGGCCGGCGGGGCAGCGGCCGTCCACGAGCGGCACGGCGCAGGAGAGCTCCCGGAAGTGGGCTCCCCAGGGGATCATGAAGACGGTCTCGATGTCGAAGATGATGAACAGGACCGCCACCATATAGAACTTCACCGAGAACCGCTCGCGGGCGTCGCCCAGCGGCGGAATCCCGGACTCGTACGGGGTCTGCTTTACCGGAGTCGGCCGCGGCCGCATGACGAGATGCGAGCCGACCAGCATCGCCACCGCGTTGACGATGACGAAGCCGAGCAGGAGCAGAACCGGGAAATACGTGCGTTCCATAGCGCTCCACACTTCGTGAAAACTTTCACTAGCTCCAGCGCGAAAAAGTTATCCATGGGTCGAACAGGGGTCAACCGGACTGCGCCGGGTTCGATGGCGCGCTTGGCGCGCGTCGGCGGCGCGGATACATTCCGGCGCGCGGCGCCCCGCGCCTCCCACCGTCACCCTCTCCGGAACCGCCCCGCCATGAGCATCATGTCCGACCGCTGGATCACCCGGATGGCCCAGGAACACCGGATGATCGAGCCCTTCGAAGGCCGCCAGGTGCGCGCCGGCGTCATCAGCTACGGGGTCAGCTCCTATGGGTATGACATGCGGGTGGCCCGGGAGTTCCGAATCTTCACGAATGTGCTCAGCTCGGTGGTCGATCCGAAGAATTTCGACCCGAGGAGCTTCGTGGAGTTCGAGGGGGACATCTGCATCGTGCCGCCCAACTCGTTCGCCCTGGCCCGCTCGGTGGAGTACTTCCGCATCCCCCGGGACATCCTGACGGTGACGGTGGGCAAGTCCACGTACGCCCGGTGCGGGATCATCACGAACGTGACCCCCTTCGAACCCGAGTGGGAGGGGTACGTGACGCTGGAGATCTCGAACACGACGCCGCTCCCGGCCAAGATCTACGCCAACGAGGGCATCGCGCAGGTGCTGTTCTTCAAGGGCGAGGAGGGCCCGGAGGTCTCCTACGCCGACAAGAAGGGCAAGTACCAGGGCCAGCACGGGGTGACCCTGCCGCGGCTCTGATCCGGTCTCGCCGGGCGGGCACCAAGAACCGAGGGTGTGGACCGCGGACGATCCGGACGACTGCCGGACGAGGCGGACGTGACAAGGGAGCTTCAGGGGCAGACTCTGCCCGCGTAACCGCCCCGGCCTCTGCCCGCCCGGGGTGCAGCTCAGCCGGGAAAGTCTGAACGGGTGGCCGCACAACCCACCGACGGAACGGACAACTTCGGATTGAAGAGAAGGGGGCTCCAGTGGAGGCCTCGGCCCGCCATGCGCACCGAGTCCCTCCTTGGAAGCCCCCTATCTCATCTCCGTCTCGTCCGGCAGTCGTCCGGATCGTCTGCCGTTCCCATTCGTTCTTGGTGCCCGCCGGGCGAATCTCAGCCGGTCCCGCTCGCGGCCTTCTCCTCGTGGGCCGTGGCCACCGCCCGCAGGTAGTCGTGGTTCATCCGGGCGATGAAGTCGATGCTGATCCCCTTGGGGCACGCTTCCTGGCACTCCCCGAACAGGGTGCAGC
>JBJKRK010000247.1:0-5814 GCA_046704705.1 Candidatus Limnocylindrales bacterium
CGCGGTACAGCGCGAGCGAGCCGCGCGGCGACGCCCCCAGTGAGACGTCCCCGTGGGAGCGCGTGGCGGCGACCAGCCGCACGATGTACTCGCCCACGGCCGGATCGAGGTAGATGTCGCGGACGGCGCGCTGCGCGGCCAGCAGCTCCTCCGCGTCGACCACCCGGGAGATCTCGTTCACCGGGTGGTCCAGCCGCTGCTGCTCCAGGATGGCCACTTCTTCGTGCGGTTGCGGGTAGCCCAACCTGAGGCGGAGCATGAACCGATCGAGCTGGGCCTCGGGAAGGGCGAACGTCCCCTCGTACTCGATGGGGTTCTGCGTCGCCATCACCAGGAACGGCTGCGGCATCGGATACGTGACGCCGTCGATCGTCGCCTGGCGCTCCTCCATGCACTCGAGCAGCGCCGACTGCGTCTTGGGGGTGGCCCGGTTGATCTCGTCGGCGAGCACGACCTGGGCCATGATCGGCCCGGGCCGGAACTCGAACTCCTGCGAGCGCTGGTTGAAGATCGAGAGGCCGGTGACGTCGGACGGGAGCAGGTCCGGGGTGAACTGGATCCGGCGGAACGAGCAGCCCAGGCTGCGGGCGATGGCCTTGGCCAGCATCGTCTTGCCAGTCCCGGGGACGTCCTCGATGAGGATGTGCCCCTGGCACAGCAGGGCCACGAGCGCCAGCTGCACCTCGCGGTGCTTGCCCACGATCACGTGTTCGACGTTCTCGAGAACCTTCTCCCCCGCGGTTCGGACGTCCGTCATGCACTCCACTCCCAGCTAGGGGACACCAGCGGCGGCCGTCTCGCGACGAGGGCTGGTCGGACGATAGTACCCCGCATGCGGCAAGGGCCGAGAGGGCGTGGCGCTCAGCGTCCGAGGCCGAGCGCGTCGGCCATGAGCTTGCCCGCCAGGGGGGCCGCGGCCGTTGCGCCGGAGCCGCCATGCTCGATCACGACCGCGACCGCGATCCGTGGCTGGGAGACCGGCGCGAAGCCGATGAACCAGGAGTCCGGCTGGCCGGTTCCGCCCAGCTGCGCGGTGCCGGTCTTGCCCGCCGTGGGAACTCCCGGCACGGCCGCCAGACCGGAGAAGGGCTTCCCCCAGGCGCTCTCGACCGCGGCCTGCATGGCCTGCTTGATCTCCTGCGCCACCGACGGGCTGACGACCCTGCGCCATTCCTGCGGAGGTTGCGGGTGCGTCACGCCATCGGTGCCGCGGGTGGCCGTCACCAGCTGCGGACGCATCAACACGCCGTCGTTGGCCACCGTGGACGCCACGAGCGCCATCTGCAGCGGCGTGGCCAGGACTTCCGCCTGCCCGTACGCCGCGTTCGCCAGGTCGACGGGGTTGGTGAGCTCCGGATCCGGCCCGTGCGGCGCCGTCACCTGGCTCGCGGCGGTCGGCAGGACGAACGGGAGCGGAGCGCCGAACCCGAGCTTCGCCGCCCAGCTCAGGAGTGTCGGTCCACCGAGCAACAGGCCCACGTGCGCGAAGTAGATGTTGCAGGAAACCTCGATGGCCTGCTCGAAGTCCAGCACGGTGTTGCCGGTGAAGAGGTGGTGGCCGTCGGTGACGCGGTAGCCGTCCACGAGGAACCCGGTGTGCTCCTCGGCCGGCTGATCCGGGAAGCCGGTCTGCGGGGTGATGGTGCCGGAGCCGAGCGCCGCGATCGAGGTCACGATCTTGAACGCGGAGCCGGGCACGAACAGCCCCTGCGTCGCACGGTCGAGCAGCGGCGCATGCGGATCGGCCAGGAGCTGCGGGAAGTACGCCGCCGCCGTGGCCGGGTCCGCGATCTTGTTCGCGTCGAACGACGGCGTGCTCACCATCGCGAGCACGCGGCCGGTGGCCGGATCGAGCGCGACGACCGCGCCGGTGCGATCGCCGAGGAGCGCCGCGGCGTCCTTCTGCAGGCGGTCGTCGATCGACAGCACGATGTCCTCCGCCGAGGTGGCGGTGGGGCGCAGCTTGCGGAGCATCTGGTCGACGGGACTGGTGCCCAGTCCGAGCAGGACGGCGTTCTCGCTGCGCTCGAGGCCGGCCGCGCCGTACACCTGGCTGCGGTAGCCGATGACCGGGGAGAGCGACGGGTCGCTGTAGCGCCGCTCCCAGGTCCCGCCGGCGAGCGGGACGGACCAGGCGAGCCGCGTGCCGCGCGCGTCGAAGATCGTGCCCGGCTTCGTGTGGAGCAGTGCCGCCTGGGTGAGCGGGTTCCCCGGCGCGTTGCTCAGCGAGTTCGCATCGACCACCTGCCAGTAGCTGAGCGCCAGGGCGAGCACCAGGTACGCCGTGCCGAGTACGCCGGCGAGGCGCAGCACGGCACCGCCGATGCTGGGAGCGCTCGGCTGGCGTCGCGTGTCCCGGCCGCCGCGGGCACGGTCCGCCCGGGAGCCTCCGCCTGCACCGCTCATGAGCCCGGCTCCAGGCCCGGGCCGGCGGTGCGTGTCCGCTCGCTCAGGGCAAGCAGGAGGCCGACCACGATCGCGTTGGTGAGGAGCGACGAGCCGCCGTAGCTCACGAACGGCAGCGTGATCCCGGTGAGCGGCACGACCTTGATGTTGCCACCGATGATGATCGCGGCCTGCACGACGATCACCAGCGTGAGGCCCGTCGCCAGCAGGGCCCGGAAGTCGTCGCCGGAGGCAAGCGCGATGCGCAGCCCGCGCTCGGCGAGCACCAGGAACAGCATCAGCACCGCCAGCGCCCCCAGGAGACCCAGCTCTTCGCCGAGCGCCGCGAAGATGAAGTCGGACTGGATCTCGGGATTGTCCGGGACGGCACCGACGGACGGCAGCCCTGCCCCCAGGCCAGTTCCCAGGATGCCGCCCCGGCCGAACGCGTAGAGCGCCCGGATGGTCTGATAGCCCGCGCCGTTCGGATCGGCGAACGGGTTGAGCCAGATGTCGACCCGCACCTGCACGTACCCGAAGAGCCGGTACAGCACGTATGACCCGGCGAGAAACCCGGCGAGGGCGACCGCCACGTCGAGCAGCCGGCGTGTCGCCGTGAAGTAGATCGCCAGGAACACGGTGAAGTACAGGAGCGCCGCACCGAGGTCCCGCTGCACGATCACGACCGCCAGAGCGAGGCCCCACATCGCGAGCATGGGCACCAGGTACGGCAGGGGGGGCAGCTGCAGTGGACCGAGTCGCGTGCGGGCGCCGGCGAGCAACGCGCGATTGTCGGCCAGATACCCCGCGAGGAAGATGACCAGCACCACCTTCAGCAGCTCCGACGGCTGGCCGCACACCGGTCCGATGCACATCGAGAGCCGCGCGCCGTTCACCACCCGACCCAGGACGAACACCAGCAGCAGGAGCGCGATGCCGCCTGCCGCCCAGGTGTACTTGTAGCGCCGCAGCCAGCCGTCTCCCCGGACACCGACCGCCAGGAGCGTGATGCAGGCAAAGGCGATCAGCAACCAGAGGAGCTGCAGCTCGGCCAGGCCGAGACGCAGGCCGCCGAAGCGCTCCACCACGAGGTCCTGCGGCAAGCGCGCCATCAGCAGGAGGGAGAGTCCACCCAGCAGCCCGACCACCGGGAAGAGGAGTTCGTCCGTGCGGCGCCCGGCAAGGATGAAGCAGACGTGGACGACCAGGAGGGCGGCCAGGTACAGCCCCAGCAACCTGGGATCGCCGACCGTCCAGCGCCCGGCTTCAGTGGACCGCAGCGAGACCCAGCCCACGAGGAGCGCGAGTCCGACGACCGCCAGCAGCAGCGTCTCGCGCGGACGGGCGCGCGGTCGGGGCATCATCGGCGGTCACCCGAACGGGCCCGTGGGTGCGGAAACGCCGCGCTCAACCCTGCTCCGCCCATCACTGGTGGCCAACCGAACTGGACCGCGGCCGCTCCAGGCGGAATCGCACCTGCCCGATCTGCAGCTCGTCTCCGAAGCCAACCGGCGAGGGGCCCACCACGGGCTCGCCGTTGACGAAGCTGCCGTTGGTGCTGCCGCGGTCCTCGAGGTACCAGGCCTGACCTCGATACGTGAGCACCGCGTGCTCCGCCGACACGAACGGATCCTCGATCGCGATCGTGTTGTTCACGTCACGACCGAGGGTGGTGACGGCATCGATCGGGTACACGGCACCGACCTCCGGCGCTCCATCGACCGATGCGACCACCACCAGCCGGCCGATCGCGGGTGGTCCCCCGCGGGCCGCCCGGCGGACGTCGCTCCAGAGCATCCGCGCCACCATTCCCAGAAAGACATACACGAGCGCCAGGAACGCCAGCCGCAGGAGCCAGAGCGTCAGGGTGAAGCCGTCGATGCCCGCCGGGAGCTGCATCAGTCCCGCGACAGAACCTGGATCGTCGTCTCCCCCACCTGCAGCACGTCGCCGACTCCGAGCACGACCTCCTGCACCGGCTCGCCGTTCACCCGGCTCCCGTTCGTGCTCCCCAGGTCGACGTAGACGAGCGCTCCCCTTCGAACGGTGATCCGGCCATGATGGCGAGACACGCGGGAATCGGCGAGGACCAGTTCGTTGTCCTCGCCCCGACCGAGCGTCAGCCCCGCTCCCCGCAGCAGCACCTCGCGCTCGGGCGACCGCGGTGGGCGCACCACGAGGAGCAGCGGCGAGGACATGAGGGGAACCTCGAGGACCGCGGTTGCCTCCAGCACGTGCCGCGGTGGGGCGGGCGCTCCGCTCACGGCGGGCGCGCGAGGGCGCGTGGTAGCTCGGGCGGGGTATCCATTTCGCACCCCGGCGCCCGCAGCGGGCTCCTCCGCGACGGAGCCCCCAGGGGCTTCCAGGCGGTCGCCGGGCGGTTGGGTGCCGCCGGGCGGCTGCGTGCCGCCGGGCGGTTGTGCGCCCCCACCCACCGCCTCCTCGGCCGGGCGGACCGAACCGGGCGGCGCGACGCGTCCAGTGATCCGAGGGGGAGCGTCGGCGATCACCTGGATCTCGGCTCGACCGAGGCCGCGCCAGCCGACGATCGTCACACTGGGGTGCGCATCGAGTCGATAGCCACGCCGGCGCGCGTACCCGAGGAGCCCGTCGGCCAGCTCCGCCTCGAGCGCGTCGGACATCTCGCGCAGCAGGGCAGCGTCAGCCACCGACAGCCGCACCTCGAAGGCGGATGGGACGAAGGTTCGCCCCTCCAGGTGGCGGCGTGCATCGTCCATAGCGCGCTCGAGCCGAGTCTGCAGCTGGACCGGCTCGACCGAGGCCCTGAAGATGCGCGCCGCAGGGCGCTCGAAGAGCCGCTCGATGAACCGCTCGAGCGCGGCGAAGGGGCGCGTCATCGACTGGCCGAGTGTAGCAGAGGGCATCCCGGACGATTTCCGGGCCGGCCAGGGACTCCCGGCGGGGGACCGGGCACGACTGTCGCCTATACTCTGGAGGCCCTGCGGCCTCAGGTGTGCCGAAGGGGCAGGGTTGCCCGATGACCGACATCCTGACCGAGTCGTTCTGTGAACGATGCGGCACCAAGTACACATTCGAAGGCGGCACGGACGCCACCGGCCCCGTCCGCAGGGCACGCACGCTGGTGCGCGGCCTGCGCTACTACCTGCTGTCCGACGATCCGCTGGACGAAGCGCTCGCCGAGGCGCGCCGCGACGATGAACGCGACTCCGCCGGGCGCCAGCTGGATGCGTTCCACCGGACGTTCAGCTTCTGCATCGAGTGCCGGCAGTATGTGTGCCATGACTGCTGGAACGAAGACGCCAGCCGCTGCCTGAGCTGCGCACCTATGCCCGGCAGGGTCGATGTCCTCGACCTGGAGGTCGACCTGTCCGGTCGACTGGGTGGCGCCGCACCCGCCGCCGGGGCGGACGGCGAGCAGGCCGCCGATTCGGTCTGGCCATCCGCCGA
>JBJKRK010000248.1:0-2747 GCA_046704705.1 Candidatus Limnocylindrales bacterium
CCCTCCGCCGCTCCCTCGGCGGCCCCGAGCGCCGCCGCGAGCGCGGCAACGTCGATCGTCGCGACGGTCCCGAGCGGGCAGCTGATCTTCTCCGGCAAGCTCGTCGTCTGCTCCGACATCCCGTACCCGCCGCAGGAGTTCTTCGACGCCAACGGCAACCCGGTGGGGTCCGACATCGAGATCGGGGCGGAGATCGCTACGCGGCTGGGCCTGACAATGCAGGTCCAGAACTCGGTCTTCGACACGATCATCGCGGCGCTGCAGGGCGGCAAGTGCGACATCATCATCTCGGCCCAGAACATCACGCCCGACCGCGTCAAGCAGGTCGACATGATCCCGTACTTCCAGGCCGGCCAGGCCTTCGTGGTGGCCAAGGGCAACCCGAAGAACATCACGAAGCAGACGGACCTGTGCGGGAAGAACATCGCCGCCGAGACGGGCACCACTGAGGTCGACTACCTGAACGGCACCGGTGACTACAAGGGCCAGGGCCTCTCGGCCGCCTGTGTCAAGGCAGGCGACAAGGCGATCACCGTGAAGCAGTTCGCCAAGGACAGCGACGCGCTGCTCGCGCTCCAGGCTGGACAGGTCGATGCCTACTTCGCCGACAGCCCGGTGGCCGGGTACTACACGGTGCAGCATCCGGACCAGTTCCAGTTGTCGGGCCTGACGCTCGGCGTCGCGGACGAGGGGATCAGCGTGCTGAAGGCGAACACCGGTCTGCGTGATGCGGTGCAGAAGGCGCTGATCTCGATGATCAACGACGGCAGTTACATGGCCATCCTGCAGAAGTACGGCGATGAGTCGGGCGCGGTCCCGGCCTCGATGGCCGAGAAGATCAACTACGTCGGACAGTAGGACGCGAGTCCCGGGCATTGTCATGACGGCAGCCAGAGAGGCAGTCAGGCGCCCGGGCTGGGCCCGGCCGGTCATCGTATCGGCCGGGCTCCTGCTCCTGGCACTCGTCGTGGCTGGGTGTGGTGGCTCCGGGCGGCCGAACACCTACCAGTTCCACTGGGATACCTTCTTCAACTCGATCTTCCATCCGGACAGCCTGATCCTCTACGGGATCTGGCTGACCGTGTCGATTTCGGTCGTCAGTCAGACCATCGGGGTGGTGCTGGGCGTGTTCGGGGCGCTCGGCAAGATGGCTAGGCCGCTGCCGATACGGATCCTGGCCAACTTCTACATCTGGGTCTTCCGGGGCACGCCGCTGCTGGTCCAGATGACGATCCTGTATTTCGGGCTGAGTGTCGCCCGTATCTACACGTGGCCGCCGATCTCGCTGCTGGGAATCACCGTCGGGCCTGAGGTGCAGGCCGGCATCGTGGCCCTGGGCGTCAACGAGGGCGCCTACATGACCGAGATCGTCCGCGCCGGCATCCTCTCGATCGACCCCGGGCAGCTGGAGGCCGCCAAGTCGCTGGGCATGACGTACGGGCAGGCGATGCGCCGCATCGTGCTGCCACAGGCGGCGCGCGTGATCGTGCCGCCGCTGGGCAACGAGTTCAACAACATGCTCAAGACCACGTCGCTGCTGGTCATCCTGGGCAACGTGCCGGAGCTGTACGTCACGTTCTCGCGCAAGAACGGAACGCTCTTCGAGCCCTTCGAGCTCTTCCTTGCCGCGGCGGTCTGGTACCTGCTCCTGACCACGATCTGGAGCATCATCCAGGCCTACATCGAGCGGCGGCTCGCAAAGGGGGCGCCGGGTTCCACGGCGGGCGGCGGGCCGAGCCTGCGGGACAGGCTGTTTGGCGCGCGACAGCCGGTCGAACCCTCGCTCGTGAGCGGAGGCCGCTGATGGTCACGCACGCGCCGGCCGCTCCCGTTCCGATCCGCAGGGCCCTCTCGCGATGACGGCCGAGACGCACGCCCTGCTCGACGCGATCGGCGGCGTCCCGAGGCCGCCCAGCGAGGTCGTCGTGCAGGCCACCGACGTCAACAAGTGGTTCGGCAGGTTGCACGTCCTGAAGGACGTCTCGATGAAGGTGCAACGCCAGGAGGTGGTCGTCGTGATCGGCCCCTCGGGGTCCGGAAAGACCACCTTCATCCGCTGCGTCAACCATCTGGAGAAGATCCAGTCGGGGCGCATCTTCGTGAACGGGCACCTGATCGGCTACCGCGAGGTGAACGGCAAGCTGGTCGAGGACAGGGAGTCGAACATCGCGAAGCAGCGCCAGGAGATCGGCATGGTCTTCCAGCGCTTCAACCTGTTCCCACACAAGACGGCGCTGGAGAACATCATCGAGGCGCCGACGCAGGTGCGGAAGACTCCCGTCGACGAAGCCACCGAGACGGGGCGCGCGCTGCTCGCGCGGGTCGGGCTGTCGGCCAAGGAAACCACCTACCCGGCGCAGCTCTCCGGCGGCCAGCAGCAGCGCGTGGCGATCGCACGGGCGCTGGCCATGAAGCCCGCCCTGATGCTCTTCGACGAGCCGACCAGCGCGCTCGACCCCGAGATGATCGGCGAGGTGCTGGAGGTGATGAAGGAACTCGCGCGCGAGGGGATGACGATGATCGTCGTGACCCACGAGATGGGCTTCGCCCGCGAGGTTGCCGACCGCGTCGTCATGATGGACGAGGGCCAGATCATCGAGGAGGGCACACCCGAGCACTTCTTCACCAACCCCACGCAGGAGCGCACGCAGAGCTTCCTCTCGAAGATCCTGTAGCACCCGAGGCGCAGGCGGGGTCGGAGGTCCGGCCCCGCTACGTGTCTCGGCCGGACGAGCAGGGCGGAAGGA
>JBJKRK010000249.1:0-5754 GCA_046704705.1 Candidatus Limnocylindrales bacterium
CGGGCGGGCGAGCGTCACCACGTAGATCGGACGGCCCCGGTCCCGGCATGGCGCGCCCTCCGGGTCGTGGGCGAGCGCGGCGGGCGCCGGCGCGCGGAGACCCTCGAGGCACCCTTCGTCGGTCGAGACGACGAGCTACGCCTGCTCAAGGACCTCTTCCACGCGACCAGCCGGGAGGGCCGGGCGCACCTCGTCTCGGTCACCGGCCCGGCGGGAATCGGCAAGAGCCGCCTGGCCTGGGAGTTTCTGAAGTACGTCGACGGGCTCGTGGAGCAGGTGTGGTGGCACGAAGGTCGCTCCCCTGCCTACGGGGAAGGGGTGAGCTTCTGGGCGCTCGGCGAGATGGTGCGCCGCCGCTGCGGTCTCCTCGAAGCCGACGACGAGGCAACCACACGAGCCAAGGTGACCGCCGCCCTCCGGGAACATGTGCACGACGAGGCCGAGCGCCGCTGGATCGGGGGTGCACTCCTCGCCCTCCTGGGAGCGGGCGGCGGGAGCACACCTTCGGCCGAGCTGTTCGGCGCGTGGCGCACGTTCTTCGAGCGGCTCTCCGACTCGGGGACGGTCGCGCTCGTGTTCGAGGACTTCAACAACGCCGACGCCGGCCTCATGGACTTCGTCGACCATCTCCTCGAATGGAGCCGTGGCCGCCCGATCTACGTGGTGACGCTCGCCCGCCCGGAGCTCCTCGATCGTCGACCGGACTGGCATGCGAAGCGCAACTCCACCTCGATCACGCTCGAGCCCCTCTCCGACTCCGCGATGCGCCGGTTGCTGGCCGGACTGGTCCCCGGCCTGCCGGACGAGGCGATCGGCGCGATCGTTGGACGCGCCGACGGCGTCCCGCTCTATGCCGTCGAAACGGTGCGGATGCTGCTCTCCGAGGGACGGCTCGCGCTGCACGATGGCCGCTACGTTCCGACCGGCGATCTGGCCAGCCTGGCGGTACCCGAGACGCTCACCGCGCTCATCGCCAGCCGCCTGGACGGGCTCGAGCCGGCCGAACGTTCCCTCGTCCAGGATGCTGCGGTGCTCGGCCAGAGCTTCACGCTGGCAGGCCTCGCGGCCGTGACGGGCGCGCCAGAGGGCGCGCTCGCACCGCAGCTGCGCTCCCTGGTGCGCCACGAGATCCTCGCCGTCAGCGCCGACCCGCGATCGCCCGATCGGGGCCAGTACTCCTTCGTCCAGGGCCTGATCCGCGAGGTGGCCTACCGCACGCTCGCCCGCGCCGACCGCAAGGCCCGTCACGTGGCAGCAGCGCGCTTCTTCGAGTCGCAGGGTTCCGACGAGCTGGCGGGGGCGGTCGCCAGCCACTACCTCGCCGCGCGACAGAACGCGGCGGAGGGCCCGGAGGCGGACGCGCTCGCGACGCAGGCTCGGGTCGCGCTTGCAGCCGCGGCGGAACGCGCCGCCAGTCTCGGCTCGTACGAGCAGGCGGCCTCGTTCTGGGAGCAGGCGCTGGTGGTCGCCACCGACGAGGCGGACCGTGCTGCGCTGCTCGAGCGGGCCGGTGACGCGTGGACCAAGACGGGTCGCTCGGAACCCGCGATCGCGCGACTGCGCGAGTCGATCGACGGATACCGGGGGCTCGGGGACCGGCGAGCCGCCGCCCGCGTGACGGCCACGCTCGGTCGCTCCCTGGGGCAGGCGCAGCTCATCAGCGACGCGCGGGCGACGCTCGAGCAGGCGATCGAGGAGTTCACCGACCTGGAGGCACAGCCCGAAGGACTCGCACTCCTCGTGACGCTCGCGCGGACCGCGATGGTCGGCGAGGACTATGCGCGAGCACTCGCGCTGGCCGACCAGGCGCTGCCCGCAGTGGAGCGACTCGATCTCCCCGAGCTGGCCGCCCGGGCCCTGACGACGAAGGGCAGCGCCCTGCTCCCGCTCGGGCGAGCATACGAGGGGCTCGGCGTGACGCGGGCCGGCATCGAGCTCGCCGAGGAGATCGGCGCGACCGAGGAGGCCCTGACCGGACGGATCGCCCTCTTCGCGTCGATGGGCTCCCGCGACGCCACGGCCGCAGCCGAGCTGGGAAGGGCCGGCCTCGCGGAGGCCCTGCGGCTCGGACTGCGCGGCCAGGCCAGCATGTTCGCCGGGAACTTCGTCGAGGTGGCGCGCTGGACCGGCGACTGGGACCTGGGGCTCGAACAAGTCGCCCCCTTCCTCGACGGAGAGCTGGATGTCGGGCGGCGCTCCTGGCTGCTCACGGGATCGCTGGTGCTGCGCGCCTGGCGCGGCGAGGCGATCGACGATGCGCTGGCGGAGCTCCGTGCGCTGCAAGGAGGCTCGGACGCCGACTCCACCATGGCCGCGGATCGACTCGATCTGGTTTCGTGTCTCGGGTTCGCGCACGGCCGGTTATCCGAATGCCGGGCCGCAGCGCACGACATGGCCCGCAGCAGCCCGCTCAATGCTCCCGCCGCGTACAACCTCGGCGTCCGGGCCGCGCTGTGGATGCGCGACGCGGAGGCCGCCGCCCGGGACCTCGCCGCGCTCGATGCGACCGGGGTGCGCGGCCCGCTGGTGGCGCTGCGACGCCTCGCGTTCCGTGCCGGGATCGCGGCGCTCGAGGGTCGGACGCCCGAGGCCCGCTCGCTCTATGCCGAGGCGCGGCGCGGGCTGCTCGACCGGGCCGTCGCCTTCGAAGCCGCGCTCGTGGCGATCGACATGGCGAAGCTCCTCGGCGCCGGGGATGCGGATGCCGCCGCCGCGGCAGACGAGGCGCGACCCGTGCTGGAGCGCCTGAATGCCCGGCCGTTCCTCGCGCACCTCGAGGATGCGCTCGGCGAACAGCAGCACGCCGTCGCCACCCCAGGGAAGGAACTGGTGAGCCGCCAGAGATTCGAACTCTGAACCTAGGGATTAAGAGTCCCTTGCTCTACCGTTGAGCTAGCGGCCCGGGGGCGATTCTACGGGATGGGAGCGGGGCGCTGCATCGTGGGAGCGCCGCGTGCCTCCCGGGAGCGCACGTGACGGGCGCCAGGCGCGCCGGATGGACCCGTGCCGCGAGACAAGCGTCAGGCGCCGGATGGACCCATGCCGCGCGACGCGCGCCAGGCGCGCCGGATGGACCCATGCCGCGGCAGCCGTCGTGTGGCCCGCGTCACGGACCCCACCCTCCCATGATCGGTGCGTGGGTCCTGCGCCGAGGTAGGCCCTATGCACCCCGGCCCGCGGGCATGGCGGCCCTTGCCCGCACCACCCACCGCATGGCCTCATACAGGCACGGGCGCGCGTCTCCGCCTGCGCAGCGGGAGGCCCATGAGCATGACCGAACACGCCGGTGTCACGGCGCGCACAGACGACGAAGCGTCCCTCGTGGCGCTGCTCAACGCGACCTGGTTCGGCGCGGGCCTGGCGCCCGAAACGCAGGTGCGACTTGCCCGCCTGGCGCGCCATTACGAGGCGAGCGCGGGGACACGGCTCCTGGGTGAAGGAGAGTTGACCACCGAGCTCAGCATCGTGGTCTCCGGTCGGGTGACGCTGCGCACGCTCGTCCCGGAGCGGGGCGCGGTCCCCATCCTGACCGTGGAACCGGGCGATATCTTCGGCTGGTCCGCGATCGTCGAACCCTTCCGCGCCACATCCACCGTCGTGGCGCAGGGACCGGTCGATGTCCTTGCGCTCGAGGCGAGCGGTCTGCGCGCCGCGCTGGCGAGCGACTGCACGCTTGCCTCCGCGCTGTACCCGCGGCTGCTTCAGGCGCTCTCGCGGCGCCTGAATGCCACGCGCCTCCAGCTGCTCGACCTGTTCGCCGGCGACCAGGGGGGTACGTGGTGAGCGCTGTGGCTACCCGTGGCGCGGTGCGGTTCCTGCCGCGCGACGACTTCCAGTCGCTCATCGACGTCCTCCGCGCGGACGGCCGGACGGTCATCGGCCCCACGGTCGAGGACGCCGCCATCGTGTACGACGAGATCGAGCGCGTCTCCGACCTGCCGGTGGGCTGGGGCGACGAGCAGGCCCCCGGGCGCTACCGGCTGCACCAGCGGGATGACGCGCGGATGTTCGACTACGCCGTCGGGCCCACGTCCTGGAAGCGCTTCACGTTCCCGCCCACGTTGCCCCTCACCGTCGCGCGTCGCGCTCCGGACGGACGCGTCACGTTCGCCGAGGCGCCCCGGGAGATCAACCGCGTCGCGTTCCTGGGCGTGCGCGCGTGCGAGCTGGCCGCGCTGGGGATCCAGGATCGGGTCTTCCTCGGCGGCCCGTACACCGACGCCGACTACCGGGCCCGTCGCGAGGCGGCCTTCATCGTGGCCGTGGAGTGCGTCACGCCCGCATCAACCTGCTTCTGCACCTCGATGGGCACCGGACCGGAGGTCCGCAGCGGGCACGACCTGTCGCTGATCGAGATCGATGCGGGGTTCCTCGTCTCGGCCGGCACGCCGGCCGGCAGCCAGATCATGGAGCAGCTCACGCTGCAGGATCCGACCGAGCAGCAGCTGGGAACCGCGGCAGACGCCCTGACGGCCGCACGCGCGAAGATCGGCGACCCCGTGGCGGCCACCGGCCTCCACGATCGCCTGCTTGCCAGGCTCGACAGCCCCCGCTGGGCGGAAGTGGCCGAACGCTGCCTCGCCTGCACGAACTGCACCATGGCCTGCCCGACCTGCTTCTGCAACAGCATCGCGCAGCGCTCCGACCTGGCCGGCGAGGAGGCGCGCCGCGAGCGAGTGTGGGATTCCTGCTTCACGCAGAACTTCGCGCGTGTCGCCGGCGGCAACTTCCGGCCGCGGATCCAGGATCGCTACCGCCAGTGGCTGACGCACAAGTTCGCCACCTGGTTCGATCAGTTCGGCAGCTCCGGCTGCGTCGGCTGCGGGCGCTGCATCACGTGGTGCCCGGTGGGAATCGACGTGCGGGAGGAACTGATGGCGATCGCGCCGCCCCCGAGCGCCCCGCTCGTCCTGCCGGAGGTGCCGCGCCTGATCGCCGAACCGCGCGAGCAGAACGTCATGCACGTGGTACACGCGCAGGTCGAGACGCCCGACACCAGCACGCTCGTGTTGCGCGGGGCGAACGGCACGGCGATGCGCGGGCAGCCCGGCCAGTTCGCGATGGTCGCGCTGCCGGCGATCGGGTCGCTGCCGATCTCGATCTCGCGCTTCGAGGAAGACGCGATCGACCTGACGATCAGGGGGGCCGGGCCCGCGACGATGACCATGGCCTCGCTCCAGCCGCCGGACGAGATCGGCGCGATCGGGCCGCTCGGTCACGGCTGGCCGGTCGACGCCGCCCGAGGACATGACGTGGTCGTGGTCGCCGGCGGGATCGGGCTCGCCCCGCTGCGACCGCTCATCGACGCGATCCTGGCCGACCGCGCGAGCTTCGGCGATTTCCGTCTGTACTACGGCGCGCGCACGCCAGCCGACCTGCTCTTCACCGACGAACTGGCGGCATGGGCCACACGCGACGACATGGAGGTGGCCGTCACGGTCGACCGGGCCGACGCCTCATGGCTCGGGCGCGTCGGCGTGGTGACCCACCTCTTCGACCGGGCGACGTGGGACGGGACGCGCGCGATCGCCTTCGTATGCGGACCGGAGCGGATGATGCAGGTCTCGCTGACCACGCTGGCGGCCCGCGGTCTCACGCCGGACCGCACGTACCTCAGCATGGAGCGACACATGGAGTGCGGCGTCGGCCTGTGCGGCCACTGCCAGATGGGACCCTTCTTCGTCTGCCGCGACGGCCCCGTCTTCTCCCTGGCCCAGCTCGGCGACACGTTCGGACGGGAGGGCATCTGATGCC
>JBJKRK010000250.1:0-11911 GCA_046704705.1 Candidatus Limnocylindrales bacterium
CCCTCGGGCGGCGGAACCGACAGCCACCCGAACGCCGGGACCGATGGCCCCCCGGGCGGCGGAACCGATAGCCACCCGAGCGGCGGACTGCATGCCGCGCGCGCGCACCCGGAGCGAGGCGGCTACCTGGTGGCGCCTCGCGTCATGCCGCCGCTGGATCCGGGCTTCCGCCCGGCCGTCCTGGCGAGACGGAATGTCGAGGCGGCAATCCGTGCGACGCCCGGCGCGCGTTGCGTCGGGCTGGCGGTCGAGCAACCCGGTGGTCTGGTCCTCCGGCGCGATACCTGGGTGCTCCCGGACGGTCACCCCGGTGCGGCAGCCAGCAACTGGTTCTGCGAGCGGCTGATCAAGGCGCTGCTGTGGACCTGCGGGGGGAGTCGCGTGTACGTCGACGGCCCGGATGCCCTGGTGCGCTCCCTGGAGCGTCACTACGCCGACGACGCGACCGGGCGCTTCGACGCACGCATCATGGGCGACGAGATCTTCGGGCGTCCGTTCGAGGTCGTGCCTGTCCCGCGCGACGGGCTGCCGGCGCCGCACGAGGCGAGCCTGCCGCTCGGCGGACACCTGGACGGCTGCCGGATCGGCTTCGACCTGGGAGCGAGCGATCGGAAGGTCGCCGCCGTGATCGACGGCGAGGTTGTGTTCAGCGAGGAGGTGCGCTGGGATCCCGCCCACCATGCCGACCCGCAGTGGCACTTCGAGGAGATCATGGACGGGCTGCGCCGCGCAGCCGCCCACCTGCCGCGTGTGGATGCCATCGGCGGCAGCTCGGCCGGGGCATACGTGGACAACGAAGTCCGCGTGGCGTCGCTCTTCCGCTCCGTGCCGCGCGAGCTCTTCGAGCGCCGGGTCCGCGGTCTCTTCCGCGAGATCCGCCACGCCTGGGGGGATATCCCATTCGTCGTCGTGAACGACGGCGAGGTGACCGCCCTGGCCGGCGCGATGCTGGCCGGCGTCGGCGCCCTGCTGGGAATCGCCATGGGCTCGAGCGAGGCGGGCGGATACGTGACGCGCGACGGCGGGCTGTCGGCACGCCTGGATGAGCTCGCGTTCGTGCCGATCGACTACGCACCGTCGGCGCCCGCCGACGAGTGGTCGGGTGACCTCGGATGCGGGGTGCAGTACCTTTCACAGCAGGCGACCGGCCGGCTGCTGTCCGTGGCGGGCATCGAGGTCGATCCCGCTCTCGGGCTGCCCGAGCGGCTGGTGCAGCTGCAGGACCTGATGGCGGCCGACGATCCGCGTGCGGCGCAGGTGTACCTGACGGTGGGGACGTACCTGGGGTACGCGCTGCTCGAGTACGCGAGCCTCTACGACCTGGACCACATCCTGCTCCTGGGTCGGGTGATGACCGGTCGGGGAGGGGACCTGATCGTCGAGCAGGCGCGTGCGGTCCTCCGGGTCGAGGATCCGGCCGCGCGGCAGCGCATCGCGTTCCATCTCGCCTCGGAACGCGACAAGCGGCACGGCCAGGCCGTGGCCGCGGCAAGCCTTCCCGCGCTCGGCTGACATCCGCCGCGGCGGGCACGCCCGGCAGCGGCAGAGCCCTGCGGCTGCGCGCCGCATCGACATGCGGGCGACAGGCCCAAAGGGCCGTTCGACCCGGGCCGGATGGGCTTGAGCAGGTGCGCGACGGTCCTATGCTGGCCGACGGGAGGGTTCGCCGCGGTCCTTATGGGAGGAGGACCGCCGAACACGCACGCGACGGCGTGCCCAAGCGTCGTGGAGGTGCCTGTTGAGGCATTCGCGGTTCTATGTCCTGTTGACGGTGCTGGCGCTCGCCGCCAGCGTGACCGTGCCATCGGGGAAGGTGGCGGCCCAGGGTGCGAGCGGAGCCGGCTTCACCATCCTGGACACGAACGATTTCCACGGGCAGCTGCAGGCGTCCGGCAGCAACCCGGGGCTCGCCCGCGTGGCGGCCGTGGTGAACGGCATCCGCGACGAGGTCGGCAAGGACAACGTCCTGCTGGTCGATGCCGGCGACGAGATGCAGGGCTCGCTGCTCTCGAACCTGCAGAAGGGTGAACCGACCATCGCGGCGTTCAACGCGATGGGCGAGCAGGTCGCCACCTTCGGCAACCACGAGTTCGACTGGGGCCAGCAGGTGCTGGCCGACCGCACGGCCCAGGCGGACTATCCGTTCGTGACGGCGAACATCGTGACGAACGACACGGGAAGCTGCTCAACCGCGGGCTGGACGACCCCCGATTTCGCCAAGCCGTACGTGGTCGAGACGGTCGGCGGCGTCAAGGTGGGCGTCATCGGCGTGACGACACAGGAAACGCCGACGATCACCGTGGCGACGGCGACGCAGGGGCTCTGCTTCAAGGACCCCGCCGAGTCGATCGAGCACTACTACGCCGAGCTGAAGGGTGCGTCTGACGTCGTCGTCGTGCTGAGCCACCTCGGGTTCAACGACGGCGGGTACGGCTACGGAATCCCCGTCTATGGGGACAAGACGCTGGCCCAGAAGCTGATCGACGCCGGCGACCCCGTGCCGCTCATCATCGGCGGGCACAGCCACACGAACATGCTCGCGCTCACCCCGCCCGGGGCGGTCACGGTCGGCACCACCACCATCGTGCAGGCCTACTACAACGGGCGCCAGGTCGGTCGCGCGGACATCACGCTCTCAGGCGGCGCGCCCAGCGTGCAGTGGCAGGCCATCCCGGTCAGCACGACCGGGGCCGAGGACGCGGCGGTCAAGAGCGTCATCGACGCGGCGGCAAGCGACACCGCCTATCAGGCACTCATCAACAAGCCGATCGGGTACGCGAAGGTCGACCTGCTGCGCAACTACAACGGCGACAGCATGATGGCCGACTTCGTCGACGACGCCATCTACAACGCGCTGGACACGGACAGCACGAAGGCGAACGACGTCGACATGTTCTTCAACAACCCGGGCGGCATCCGCACCGACTGGTGCGCGAAGGCCGACTCGACGGCCCCGGGTGGCTACAGCTGGAGCAGCGATCCGGCCGACTGCACGAGCGGCACGTGGACGCACGCGCCGATGCTCCTCACGTACGGCCAGATGTTCACGATCCTGCCCTTCGGCAACGCCACCGTGGTCGGCACGATGACCGGGGCGCAGATCCTGGAGGTCCTGAACCAGAGCGCGCTCCTCACGAAGGGCGCCATCCAGGTATCGGGCATCCGCTACAAGTTCTACAACTACGCGAAGCCGGATCCGAATTCCACGACCACGCCGCCCGCGATGCACACGTATGCGTGGGGCGCCTATGACGCGTGCGTCGTGAACCGGACGACGGGCGCGTGTGATCCGCTCGACCTGAAGAAGACCTACCGCGTCGGGACGAACGAGTTCCTGGCGCCCGCCGGCGGGGACAACTTCAGCGGCTTCAAGTACATGCAGAACCTCACGTACTGGGGCGACATGCTCGATGCCGTCAACTCGTACGTGTCGAAGACGTACACCGAGGCGCATCCGTACCAGGGGCCGACCGGGAACGGCAAGCTCGACGGCCGGATCACGCAGGACGGCAGCGCTGCCGGCGGCAGCATCGTGCCGATCACGATCCTGCACAACAACGACTCGCACGGCAACCTGCCGGCGTACGAACAGCTCGCCACGCTGATCAACCAGGAGCGCGCGTACAACCCGGACCGCACCCTCCTGCTGAACGCGGGCGACCAGATCCAGGGCGACGCGGCGGCCTTCTGGTTCAAGACGTCGTACAGCGGCAAGGCGAGCGATGGCACGCCGCTGCCGGCCTCGCTCACGACGAACCCCGAGATCGCCGTGATGAATGCCCTCGGCTACAACGCGATGACCCTGGGCAACCACGAGTTCAACTTCGGCGGCCAGGTCTTCGGCGGCGTCCTCGGGCAGGCGCGATTCGCCGTGCTCGGGGCGAACGTGAGCGACAACGGGTCCTACGGCCTGGCCGAGGCGCGTGGCGGGAGCGGCGTGAAGGCGTTCCTGACGAGGGTGCTCGGCCCCGAGAAGATCTCGGTGGCCATCGTGGGCATCACGAACCACCGCGTTCCCAGCTACGAACTGCCGAGCAACATCGAGGGCCTGACGTTCAGCAACCCGCTCACGGCGGCGCAGGCCTACAACAGCAAGCTGGCCCCCAAGGACGACGCGGTCATCGACCTGACGCACATCGGCTTCACGCTCGACCCGAAGAGCGTTGACGTCGACAACAACGTCGACACCGTGATGGCCGCCAAGACCACCGGGATGGACGCGATCATCGGCGGCCACAGCCACACGAGCCCGGTGACCGCGTCCGGTGACTACAAGTACCTGCCCACGATCGTCGCCGGGCCGACCGATGCCCCCGTCCTCGTGACGCAGGCGTACCGCTACAACCAGTACCTTGGCGAAGTCGTGCTCGGCATGCGCCCGATCGTCACCGGGACGATCGATGACGTGAGCATGATGGTTGGCGCGGGCACGATCACCACGAAGGCCGTGGCCACGTCGTTGACCACGAAGCTGAACGCGATCAAGGCGTCGTTCGCGAAGAAGCAGACGACGACCGCGCTGTCTCAGCTCAACGCGTTCATCACCTACGTGACCGCGCAGAAGGCCAGCGGCACGATCAAGTCGAGCGCCGCAGCGGAGCTGCTTGCCGACGCCAAGTCGATGAAGACGCATCCCGGCGGCGGGTACGAGGCGGTCACGGAGTCCGGTCAGTACCTGGCCGTCACGAAGGACACCCCGGCCGACCCGCAGATCAAGGCCATCGTCGATCCGTACCTCGACGCGCTGAAGTCGTATCAGGACCAGGTCGTGGGCAAGACCACGGCCCCCATCGATGCCCTCAACGCCTTCACCGAGGAGACGAACGGCGCGAACCTGCAGGCTGACGCCGCGGTGTACGAGCTCGCGCAGCATGGCATCTCGGACGTCGACGTCCACCTGTCGGGCGCCATGACCAACAAGAAGATCGCCGATGGGGCGACCGAGGCGAGCCCGGTGACCCTGAAGGTCTCGGATATGTTCGCCGCCATGCCATACGAGAACTCGCTCGTCGTGCTCCGCATGAACGGCCCGCAGATCAAGGCCGTGCTCGAGCGGGCGTACCGCAACTACTACTACTACAAGTACGTGGACGGCCACGGCGGCTACTCGTACTACACGACCTGCATGCTCGACACGAATGCGGTCGGGAAGATCACGTACGACGAGAAGGCCGCGTCCGGCCAGGCCACCCCGCCCAAACCGGACGGCAACAACGTCGTCTCGTTCACGATCGGTGGGAAGGCAGTCGACTTCACCGACGCGAGCACCTACTACAACGTCTCGACCGTCAACTACCTGGCGGCGGGCGCGTGCAACTACACCGACAACGGCGTGAGCCTCTGGCCGTTGAACCAGATCGTGCACGACACGCAGTACTACGTCCGCGATGCGGTCGTCGACTACATCAAGGACAAGGGAACCGTGTCGCCCGCGGTCGAGGGACGACTCGTCTTCGAGAACCAGCCGTAGGCGCTTCGGTGCGGGCCTCGTCCCCACCGAGCCAACAGAAGGGCCCGGCGGCATTGCCGCCGGGCCCTTCGATTCGGGCGGGTATCGCGGCCGCGCCCGTCTTCCCGACGAGCGCCGCCCCGGTGCGCTACCGCGAGGTCGCGATCCTCCCGTGTGAGGAGGAGCCCGCGTACTTCACCCAGAAGCCGGTCCAGCCCGAGATCTTGGCGTAGTAGTGGACGGTCCCATCGGCGGCGATCTGCCGCTGCGTGGCGGCCGTCCAGTCGGACGTCTTCGTCTTGGTCCAGATCGTCACCACCTGGCCGGCCAGGGACTTGTCGGTCTGCACGAGGAGCGTGACGTACCCCGGTTTGGTGAGCGCGACGGACGAGGTGCCGAACCCGGTGGTGCCGCGGTTCACGCCTGGCGCGATCGAGTCGGTGAGCGTGGGCGGCGTCATCGTGCCGCCGGCATCGGTGCCGTCACGCGTGATGCGCCCGTCGAGCGTGCCGTCGTACGGGTTGCTCTGGGTGTACGTCTTGCTCACCCAGTCGTTCACCAGGTTGAGCATGTCGCCCCAGTAGGTGAGGTTCGTCATGCCCCGGAAGGCGTAGAAGAAGTCACCACCGGCGGGGGCCAGGAACTCGTTCGTACCGACCCGGTACGTCTTGTCCATCTGGAGCGGGTCGCAGGCGCCCGTGGTCTTGTTCATCACGCAGGCGTCGTACGCGCCCCAGGCGTACGGCACCGCCGGATCGCCCTTGGCGTAGTGATAGAACTTGAAGTGGATTCCGGCCACCTGGATCGCTCCCTTGGTCAGGGACGCGCTCTGGTTGAGCAGGTCCATGATCTGGAAGCCCTTCATGTCGCCCACGACGGTCTGGTTGCCGAACGGCATGACGCTGAAGAGGTCGCCGTAGGTGAGCTTGTAGGGGAAGGTGCAGTCGACCGGTGGATCCGCGTTCGGGTCGCAGATGTCCGTCCGCAGGCCGCCCGGGTTGTTGAAGACCATGTCGACGTCGTTGGCCGTGGTGGCGTCGTTGTTCAGGTCGTTGTAGATGGCGTCGTCGACGAAGTCGCCCATGATGTTGTCGCCGTTGTAGTCGCGCACGAGCGGCACGTCGGTGTAGCCGATCTCCTGCGTGACCTGCGCCTGGTACGTCGGGTCGTTGGCGTACTCGTCGACGACCGCCTTGACCGTGGCGTCCTCATTGCCGGTCGTGCTGACCGGGTCGACCTTCCAGGTCACCGTGACGGCCTTCGTGGTCGGATCGAAGGTCATGTCGGCCTGGCCCACCTGGCGTCCCGCGTAGTACGCCTGCGCGACGGTGGTGTTGCCCACCATCACACCCGTCGGTGCGGGTGGCGTCAGGGTCAGGAAGTTCGTGTGGCTGTGGCCCCCGATGATCAGCGAGACGGGATCACCGGCCGCGTTCAGCTTCGAGGCGAGCGTCTTGTCGCCGTAGACGGGCAGGCCGTACCCGTAACCGCCGTCGTTGAAGCCCAGGTGGCTCAGCACGACGATGACATCGGAGGCGGCCTTCATCTGGCTGTAGTAGTGCTCGATCGAGGCGGCCGGGTCCTTGAAGCAGAGACCCTGCGTGGCCGACGCGATCGTGATGGTCGGTGTCTCCTGCGTGGTGACGCCGATGAACGCGACCTTCACGCCGGCAACAGTCTTGACGACGTACGGACCCTCCGCGAAGTCGGGCTTGGTCCATCCGGCCGTCGCGCACGAGCCGGTGTCGTTCTTCACGATGTTCGCCGTGACGAACGGGTAGTCGGCCTGGGTCGTGCGGTCCATGAGGACTGTCTGGCCCCAGTCGAACTCGTGGTTGCCGAAGGTCGCCACGTCGTACTGCATGGCGTTGAACGCGGCGATCGTCGGCTCACCCTTCTGCAGGTTCGAGAGCAGACTGCCCTGCATCTCGTCTCCGGCGTCGACGAGCAGAACGTTGCCGGCTCCCTCTGACGAGCGCACGTCGTCGACGACCTGCGCGACGCGCGCGATCCCCGGGTTGCTGCCGGACGCCAGCAGGTTCCCGTGGAAGTCATTCGTGTGCAGGATCGTGAACGAGACGGGACCGGCCGCAGCCGCGGGGACGACCCCCACTCCCACCACGAGCGCCACGATCGCAAGCGCAACCGAAATGCGGCTCTTCCTCACTGCCCACCTCCGCGACGCGAGGGGCACACGTCGGGGGACGCCGGCGGATCCGCTCCCTCGATGAACCCGCCCCGATCCCACGGCCACCTTAGGAAGCGGTGCGCGGCCGGGGCCTCTGCCGAACGGCCCGTTCTGGTTGGGCCCGGTCGGCGCCGCGTTCGGCAGCAGGCGCAGGAAGCGCGAATCGATTGCCCACCCCCGCAGCATTCGTCGGTGGAAGCCCCGGTTCGATCGGTTGGAGTTGGTCCCGAGTACGCGGCAGCAGGCGCATGCCCTACGATCGACGCGTGACTCCAGAGCTTCAGGCCACCCTCGACAACCTCCCGGACCGGCCCGGCGTGTACCTCTTCCGGGATGCTCGGCGGAGCGTGGTGTACGTGGGCAAGGCACAGAGCCTGCGCCACCGCGTGCGGAGCTACTGGCAGTCGAAAGGCTCGGGCGAGCCGCAGCGCATCCGGTCCGCGATCGATCGGGTCCGCGAGGTGGAGTGGACGCTCACCGACACGGTGAGTGAGGCGCTGCTGCTCGAGAACAACCTGATCAAGCGCTACCAGCCGCGCTTCAACGTCCGCCTGAAAGACGACAAGAGCTACCCGTTCATCAAGGTGACGCTCGCGGACGACTTCCCGCGCATCGAGCGCACGCGCCGCCTGGTACAGGACGGCAGCCGCTACTTCGGGCCGTACGCGTCGGCGAGCAGCGTCGACGCCGCGATGGACCTCATCCGGCGCATCTTCCCCTTCCGCACGTGCACCGTCGACATCCACGAGGGGGAGCGGGCGTTGCCGCGACCCTGTCTTCTCTACGACATCAAGCGCTGTCAGGGTCCCTGCGTCGAGGCGATCGATCGCGCGGCGTACCGGCGTGACATCGACCAGGTGATGCTCTTCCTCGAGGGCCGGCAGGAGGTGGTGGCACGCGCGCTGCGGCGTGAGATGCAGGCTGCCTCGAACCGGCTCGAGTTCGAGCGCGCGGCCACGTTGCGCGACCAGGTGCGGGCCATCGAGCGCACGATGGAAAGCCAGAAGATGGCTGCTTTCGCGCGCACCCAGCAGGATGTCCTGGGGTTGGCGCGATCGGGCGCCGAGGCCGCCGTGCAACTCTTCATGGTGCGCGGCGGGAAGATGGTCGGGCGCGACGTGTTCGTGCTGGCCAACGTCAGCGAGGCACCCGACGACGAGGTGCTCGGCGCGTTCCTCAAGCAGTACTACGCCAACGCCGGCTCGGTGCCCCCACGTGTCCTGCTCGCCGCGCTGCCGCCGGACGCGGCCGACCTCGAGGCGTATCTCTCCGAGCGGCGTGGCGGCCCGGTCCACCTGCGCGTGCCGCGACGGGGCGAGAAACGCGACCTCGTCGAACTCGCCGAGCGGAACGCGGCCGACGCCCTGGCCCGTCAGCAGGCCCGCTGGCTGGCCGACCATGGGAAGACGCTCGCCGCGCTCGAGGAGCTGTCCGATGCGCTCGGCCTGCCCGCCCCGCCGCTGCGCATCGAGTGCTACGACATCAGCAACTTCCAGGGCAGCGACACGGTCGGCAGCATGGTCGTCTTCGCGGAAGGCAGGCCGAAAACGAGCGACTACCCGCGCTTCCGCGTCCGTGCCGTGGAGCGCCCCAACGATTTCGCCAGCCACCAGGAGGTGCTCCGGCGCCGCTTCCGCCACCTGCGGCCCGAGGGAGTGGCCGCGGGCGTACGGAACGCCGGTGTGGCCGCGGCCGTTCGGGATGGCGGCGTTCCGGGGGCCGTGCGGGATGGCGGGGCCCGGGGGCCGGTCGCGCCAGATGAGCCGGGTGCACCGGACGCCAGGGTCCGGGAGCCGGTCGCGCGAGATGAGCCGGGTGGACAGGACGCCAGGAGCGGCGGGCCGGTCGAGCCCGATCGCTGGCCCACGCCCGACCTCCTCGTGATCGATGGCGGCAAGGGGCAGGTCTCGGCCGCCATGGAGGTGCTCCATGACCTCGGGCTGCACGACCTGCCGCTCGTCGGGCTGGCAAAGGAACGCGAGGAGCTGTTCCTCCCCGAACGGTCCGACCCGGTGCTGCTGCCGGCCACGTCCCCCGCGCTCTACCTCGTGCAGCGCCTGCGCGACGAGGCGCACCGCTTCGCCATCACGTATCACCGCTCGCTGCGTGCCACACGCCAGACGCGCTCCGCATTCGACGAGCTGCCCGGCGTGGGCCCACGTCGGCGGCGGGCGCTGCTGCGCGCTTTCGGCTCGCTGAAGCGCGTCCGTGAGGCATCGGTCGACGAGCTCGCCGCGGTGCCGGGGATCGGCAGGGGGCTGGCGGAGCGCATCAAGGAGGCGCTCGAGGCGTAGCATCCCAAGACCCGGGACGGCGGTGTGGTGGCCGCTTCCGCCCCGGTGCGGCTGCGGGCCTGCGGCTGCTGCGGCATGTGGCCCTGGGCCGTTCCGCCGCCCGCGCGCGTCCCGAGCCTGCTATAGTCCCGCCCGATGCGTCGCCTAGTTCCCCTCATCATCGTCGTCGTTGGCGTGCTCGCGCTCGCCATCGATTTCTCCTTCTGGAACGTCATGCCGGGTTCCAACGGCCAGGCGCCGACGGATCCGATCACGGGCCAGCCCATCGGGACGCGGCTCGGCCTGGACCTGCAGGGCGGGTTCCAGGTCGAGTACAAAGTGCTGCCGAGCGGCGGCAAGACGCCCAACTCGAGCGACCTCTCGACGATCGCGACGATCATCGAGAACCGCGTGAACGCGATCGGGACCATCGAGCCTGTGGTCGAGACCCTGGGAAACGACCAGATCGTGGTGCAGCTTCCCGGCGTCACGAACGTCGACCAGATCCGCAGCCTCATCGGCGAAACGGGCCTGCTCGAATTCGTCCCCCTGCCATCCTCGGAATACGGGACCGTGAACGCGGCCGGCAGCAAGTCGGTCCCCGCGGCGGGTGACCCGATCGACCCGAGCCTGAAGCCGCTCTTCACCGGCGACCAGCTCGCCTCCGCAAACCCGGCCTTCGACTCCACGACGAACGAGCGCGCGGTCTCCTTCACGCTGAAATCGAAGGCGGCGCAGGACTTCGCCACGTACACCCAGAACCACATCGGCGATTTCTTCGCCATCGTGCTCGACGGCAAGGTGGTCTCGGCGCCGTACATCAAGAGCGCGATCACCAACGGCCAGGGGCAGATCAGCGGCAACTTCACCGCCTCGGAGATGAACAACCTGGTGACGGTGCTGCGCTACGGCGCGCTGCCGTTCCCCCTCCAGGAGCTCAGCAACAGCGCGATCCCGGCGACACTCGGCGTGAACTTCCTGCACCGGACGCTGCTCGCCGGCCTGATCGGGATCGTGCTCGTCTTCCTCTTCATGATCATCTTCTACCGGCTGCCGGGCGTCATCGCCTCGCTCGCGCTCGTCTACTACGCGATCGCGGTGTTCGCGATCTTCCGGCTCATCCCCGTGACCCTGACGCTTGCGGGTGCCGCGGGCTTCATCCTGTCGGTGGGCATGGCGGTCGACGCCAACATCCTGATCTTCGAGCGAACGAGGGAGGAGCTGCGCGCCGGCAAGACCCTTCAGGCCGCCATCGAGGCGGGCTTCAACCGGGCCTGGAGCTCGATCTTCGACTCGAACATGTCGAGCATGATCACCGCCTTCATCCTGTTCTACTTCGGGACATCGACGATCCGCGGCTTCGGCCTGGTGCTGATGATCGGCGTCGCCACGTCGATGTTCACCGCGGTCACCGTGAGCCGGACGCTGTTGCGGATCGTGGTGCGCTGGGCCTGGGTCCGGCAGGCGCGCCTCTTCGCCGTGCGCGAGGAGGAGTTCCTGACCGTGGCCGCGCGTGGTGGCAGGGCGGTGCGGGAGGCCGGCTCTCGTGTTTGACGTCATCGGCAAGCGGAACTGGTTCTTCCTGATCAGCGCGCTGATCACGATCCCGGGCCTGATCTTCGTCCTGCTCACGCCGCTGACGCACAGCGCGGTCGGCCTGAAGTTCAGCATCGACTACACCGGCGGGACGCTCTGGGAGATCCACTTCAAGAACGCGGAGCCGACGCCCGCGCAGGTGAAGACGGTGCTGGCGGCCCAGGGCCTGCCCGACTCCCAGGTGAGCTCGACGAGCGGCGGGTACTTGCTGATCCGGACGAAGCCGATCGGCCTCGCCCCCATTCCGCCGCAGCCCACGCCGCCGCCGCTCGCTTCCGCAGGGCCTGCCTCTGCCTCCCCGGGCACTTCGGCCACACCCGGCGCCTCCGGCGCGGTCTCCAGCGCCGCTCCGAGCGCGGCGTCCACCTCCACACCGGCCGGATCGCCGAGTCCCACGCCCGCCCC
>JBJKRK010000251.1:0-3742 GCA_046704705.1 Candidatus Limnocylindrales bacterium
CCCACGCCCGGTCACCCACATGCGCGACACCCGCGACACGGCCGGCGCGCGTACCGGGCAGCGCCGGCGAACAGCCTGGAAGCGGCGGGCCGGCGTCCATCCGCCGCCCGGCTCCGGTGACCCCGGGCTCATCCCCCGCCCGGCTCCGGTGAGCGGGGCCCCACGAAGACCATGACGAACAGGTGGAGGGCGCTCATGAAGAGACCGAGCCCAACCGCGGTGAGGTAGAGCGCCTCCTCCTTGTCTGGCAAGAGGCCGAGCAACACGAGCACCATGGCGATCAGGAGGGCGACCGTGGGCAGCCAGAAGGTCGATCCCATCACCAGCAGGATCTCCGTCCGGGACGTGCTGGCAAGCGTGGTGGCCCTGTCTTCCAGGCTCTCGGGTGCCCATCCGTTGACGACGATCATGATCCCGAACAGGACGAGCCCCAGGGGGCTGCACGTGAGCCACAGCTCGTGCCCTGTGACGCCGTAGCGGCTGATGAGGATCGGCACGAGGGCGACGATGACCACCCAGATCGCCGACGACATTACCCAGCGGAGGCTCGACACCACCTCGCTCGTTCCCGGCGCGCCACCGCTCCTGACCGCAATGAGCGCCCCGAAGCCGATGAACACGCCGGCGATCTCGGCCAGCGACAAGAACAACTCCGTGTCCTGCATTTCCCTCCACCTCCGCCCGTGAGCATGCGACGACGCGTGGTCCCCAGGCCAGAGCTGGAGGGCCCGACTGGCCTGCTCACGACGGCTGCGCACCAGCCGCGTGACCCGCACCGCCAGCGGCACAGGCAGCACGGCCGACGCTGGTCGAGGGCGGAGCAGGGGGCCGGAAACGCGGGCTGAGCCCGGCCGATCTATCCGGGTGCCGGAGCGCGCCTGGCGAAGACCAGGGTGAGCAGGCTCCAGCCGGCCCCCAGGAGGATCAGCACGACGACGGTCGTGTAGAGCGGCCCGTCGAGATCCGGCTGCAGGCCCAGCACGATGACGGCCGGGAGGAGCGCCATCGCGAGCACATAGAGCACGTAGGCCGCGCCGTTGACCGCCACGCTCCACCTGGAGCGCGCCGTTCGGTTTGCCTCGAGCTCGGCCGCCCAGTTGGCCCGGTACTCGGGCGTCCGCACCATGAGGACGAAGAGGACCAGCCAGCCGACCAGGACCAGGACGCTGCTCAGCGCCCAGACCTCGTGCGTGGCAAGGTCATAGCGGCCCAGGGTCACCGGGGTGAGGGCCGCCACGACGGTCAGCATCCCGATCGACACCACGCCGCGCATGTACCCGATCTCGGCCGAACTGGTCGCGCCGCCGCTCCGCACGGCGATGAGCGCCCCGAAGCCGACGAAGACGCCGGCGATCTCCGCCAGCGAGAGCAGCAGATCGGTGTCCTGCATCCTCCGCACCTCCCGTGAGCCAGGATGCGACGGCGCGTGCGCCTGGGCCAGGGCCGGACGACCCGAGCGGGTTCGTTCGTCGAGGCGGCCCGCGAGCCCGTCGCCCCATCGCACGGCGGCACGAGCGTCACGGGCGTGTCCGCCATCTCCGACGACGCAAGGTCGCACGGGTCGGGGACCAGGTGGGATTGCGGCATCGACCGGCGGCACATCGGGTACGCTTGGACCGGCGGCGCATCGGGTACGCTTGGGCCGGCGGCAACGTCGACGCGGAGGCTTACGGACGTGATCTGCCCCAGCTGCGGTGCCGAGAATCCGGCCGGCGCGAAGTTCTGCAACGAGTGCGCCACCCGGCTCATCACCGTCTGTGCGGCGTGCGGCACCGCCAACGCGCCGACGGCCAAGTTCTGCTCGGAATGCGGCGCGCCGCTCGCAGTCGCCGTCGCTCCTGCCGTGACGTCTCACCAGCAGCCTGCGTCGGCCACATCCGCACCAGCCGCCCCGGCGCCCGAGGCGCCCGGCGCTGGCCCGCAGGCCGAGCGCCGGCTCGTGACCGTGCTCTTCGCCGATCTCGTCGGTTTCACCCCCTTCGCCGAGGAACGCGACGCCGAGGACGTGCGCGACACGCTGAACCGGTACTTCGAGCTCGCCTCCGACATCATTGCCCGCTACGGCGGGACGGTGGAGAAGTTCATCGGCGACGCGGTCATGGCGGTGTGGGGGGCGCCGACCGCGCACGAGGACGATGCGGAGCGGGCGGTTCGCGCCGCACTCGAGCTCGTGGGTGCGGTGCGCTCGCTGGGCCCGGTGCTCCAGGCGCGGGCAGGGGTACTCACCGGTGAAGCGGCCGTCACTCTCGGGGCGACGAACCAGGGACTCGTGGCGGGCGACCTCGTGAACACCGCCTCCCGGCTGCAGTCGGTCGCCCTGCCGGGGGCGGTGCTCGTCGGCGAGCCGACGCAACGTGCCGCCGCCCGGGCGATCGCCTTCGAGCCCGCCGGCGAGCAGCTGCTGAAAGGGAAGGCCAGCCCGGTGCCTGCGTACCGCGCGCTGCGGGTTGTGGCGCAGCGAGGCGGTCGCAACCGTGCGGAGACGCTGGAGGCCCCCTTCGTCGGGCGCGATGACGAGTTGCGCCTGCTCAAGGACCTGTACCACGCGACGGGGCGCGACCGGCGCCCGCGCCTCGTGTCGGTGATCGGGCCGGCGGGCATCGGCAAGAGCCGCCTGGCCTGGGAGCTCCACAAGTACCTCGATGGCCTCGTCGAGACGATCTGGGCGCACGACGGGCGCAGTCCCGCGTACGGCGAGGGGATCAGCTTCTGGGCCCTGGGCGAGATGGTGCGCCAGCGCTGCGGGCTGCTCGAAGCCGACGACGAGCGGACGACGCGCGAGAAGGTGGCCGCGACGCTCGCCGCCCACGTTGCGGACGAGGGCGAGCGCCGCTGGATCGAGCCGGCACTCCTCGCCCTCCTCGGGATCGAGCGCTCGAGCGGGGGCTCGGAGCAGCTCTTCGGGGCCTGGCGCACCTTCTTCGAGCGGCTTGCGGCGTCAGCCCCGGTGGTGCTTCTCTTCGAGGACTTCCACTTCGCCGACACCGGCCTGATCGACTTCGTCGACCACGTCATGGAGTGGAGCCGGAACGTCCCCCTGTACGTGGTGACCCTTGCCCGACCGTTGCTCCTCGAGAAGCGCCCGACATGGGGCGCCGGCAAGCGGAACTTCACGAGCCTGTACCTGGAGCCCTTGCCCGAGGCGGCGATGCGCGAGCTCCTGGCGGGGCTCGTGTCCGGGCTACCCGAAGCGGCCAGCCGGGCCATCGTGGCGCGCGCCGATGGCGTGCCGCTCTACGCGGTGGAGACCGTCCGGATGCTCGTCGCCGAGGGCCGGCTCACTCCCCGCGAGGATGGGACGTACGCGCCGGCTGGAGACCTCACCGCGCTTGCCGTGCCCGAAACGCTTACGGCCCTGATCGCGAGCCGGCTCGACGCGCTCGCTCCTGCCGAGCGCGCGCTCGTCGCGGATGCCGCGGTGCTCGGGCAGAGCTTTACCTTTGCGAGCCTGGCCGCGGTGTCTGGAATTCCCGAGTCGGACCTCGCGCCGCGCATCACCGCGCTCGTGCGCCGCGAGATCCTTACGCTCGAGGCGGATCCGCGGTCTCCCGAGCGCGGCCAGTACGCGTTCGTCCAGGCGCTCATCCGCGAGGTCGCCTACAACACGCTCGCCCGCCCGGATCGCAAGATCCGCCACCTTGCCGCGGCCCGCTTCTTCGAGGCGCTCGGTGCCGACGAGCTCGCCGGGGCGCTTGCGGGCCACTACCTCGCCGCGTACGAGAGCGCCCCCGACGGCCCCGAG
>JBJKRK010000252.1:0-7256 GCA_046704705.1 Candidatus Limnocylindrales bacterium
TCGTGGGACTGCGGCGCGTGGCGGAGGGGCCCGGCGCGCCATCGACGTCCGGAGGATCCTGAGGCATGTCGATCCTGCGGTTTCAGCACGTCCGCCGGGAGATCGGCACCTTCGTCATCCTGGATGACGTGCAGGCTGCGGTCGCGCATGGCGAGCGCATCGGTCTCGTGGGCGCGAACGGCGCCGGCAAGACCACGCTGCTGCGCCTGGCGGCCGGGATCGAGGAACCCGACAGCGGCCGCGTCGAACGAAAGCGCGGGCTGCGCGTGTCGCTGCTGGCGCAGGAGTCGAACCTGGACGCCGCGTTCGCCGGCGCGCCCAGCCTGTACGCGGCCGTGCGCGCGGGGGCCGAGGAGACCGAGCGGATCGAGCGCGAGCTGACGGCGCTGGAGGCGGCCGGCGCGGAGGCGGTGGCCGGGGCACGCTACGCGGAGCTGCGCGCGAGGTTCGAGGTGCTCGACGGCTACGCGCTGGACGTTCGCGTCGCGGAGACGCTGAGCGGACTGGGCTTCTCTCGCCAGGAGTGGGAGCGCCCACCGACCGGGCTGTCGGGCGGCCAGCAGACCCGCGCTGCGCTCGCGCGACTGCTGATCGCCGATCCGGACCTGCTGCTGCTCGACGAGCCGACCAACCACCTCGACCTGGATGCGCTCGAGTGGCTCGAGCAGGCGCTCGCTCGCCGGGGTGGCGCGTCGATCGTCGCGTCGCATGACCGGGCGTTCCTCGACGCGGTGGTGTCTCGTATCTGGGAACTGCGGGGCCGGCGCCTGACCGTGTACCGCGGCGCGTACAGCGCGTACGCGGTCCAGGCCGCCGAGCGCGACGCGCGTCTGCGGGACGATGCCGACGCCTCGCGTGCCGCCGTGCAACGCGAGGAGCAGCTGATCCAGCGCTTCCGCAGCCAGCGCAAGTACGCGCAGATGCACGAACACGAGAAGCGGCTGGGGCGCGTGGAGGTCTCCGAGGCGCCCGCGGCCGAGCGTCGCATGCGGCTGCCCGCGGACGCCCTGCTGGGCGGAGGCCCGGTCCGCTCCGGCGACGTCGCCGTGGCGCTGCGTGACCTGGTCGCGGGATTCCCGCCCGGCCCGGAGCAGCCCGCCGCGCTGCCCATCGTCCACGTCCAGCGGCTGGAGGCGCGACGGGGAGAGCGGATCGGTGTGGTCGGGCCGAACGGCGCGGGCAAGACAACGCTGCTGCGCACGATCGCCGGTGAGCTCCAACCCCTCGAGGGCGTGCTGGAGATCGGCGCCGGGGTGCAGCTCGGCTACCTGGCGCAGTTGCGGGAGGCGGCGGCAGCGGGCGCCACGGTCCTCGACGCGCTGCAGTCGACGGTGAACGTTCCCTCGGGAGAGGCGCGCGGGTACCTCGCCCGGTTCCTCTTCCGCGGCGACGACGTGTTCAAGACGGTCCGGGAGCTCTCCGGCGGCGAACGGTCGCGCCTGGAGCTCGCGCTGCTCGGCGTCAGCCCGTCGAACCTCCTGCTGCTCGACGAGCCGACCAACCATCTCGACATCCCCGCCCGCGAGGCGCTCGAGGGGTTCCTGCGCGAGACCTCGGCCACGGTCGTGCTCGTGTCACATGACCGCCGGCTCCTGGAGGCGCTGTGCGACCGGCTGTGGGTGGTGGCGCCCGGGGTCCGCGACGGGGCCGACGTCCCGGGCGCGATCGCGGAGGTCGCCGCGTTCGAGGGGCACTACCGCGCCTGGCGCGGTGCGCTCTCGGAGGGCTGGAGTGTGGCTGTTGCGCTCGAGCGGCAGGCTGCCGGGGCGGCGGTTGCCTCCGCCGCTCGTGCCGCCACGTCGTCCCGGTCGGCGGGACGACTCTTGCCGGCGGCGAATCGCGGCGCGGCCGACCGATCGGAGGGTGCCGCACAAGTCGCACCTGCGGCAGAGCGCTCGGGCCGTGCACCAGACCGTGGCCGCTCCGGCGGCGCACCCGGCGGCGCACCTGATGGCGGGCGCTCGCGCGGCAGCAGGACGAAGCCCACCGCGACTCGGCCCGTGCCGCTGTCGAAGGACGCGTATCGGCGGCAGAAGACGCTCATCGAGTCGGACCTGACGCGCCTGGGGCTCCGCAAGAGCCAGCTCGAGCTGGCTCTTGGCGACCCCGCGGCCCAGGCCAACTTCGTCGAGCTACGCCGGATCAGCAGCGAGCTTGCCGACGTGGACCAGGCGCTTGCGGCAGCCGAGGACGCCTGGCTACTGCTCGAGGAGCGTGCGCCGCGATGAGCGAGGACAGTTTCCCGCCGGCCGTGCGGCGCCGGAGGGCGGAGCCCGCCGGGGTCGTCCTACGCGCCCTCCGGATCGGCCTGACCGGCCCGATCGGCTGCGGAAAGTCCACGGTCGCCGGGTGGCTTGTGGAGCTCGGAGGGACCGTCGTCGACGCCGATCGCCTGGCGCACGAGGTGACGGCACCCGGCACCGCGACGCTGGCCCCCATTCGCGAGCGTTTCGGCGGCGGCGTCTTTCGGGACGATGGATCCCTCGACCGCGCGGCGCTTGCCCGGGTCGTGTTCGACGACCCTGCCGCGCTCCGAGATCTGGAGGCGATCGTGCATCCAGCGGTGCGGGCCCGGGTGGACGCGGAGCTGGCGGCGGCGGACGCGGCCGGCGCGCCGTTCGTCGTCCTCGAAGCGATCAAGCTCGTCGAGGGCGGGCTCGCGGCCCGCTGCCATGAAGTCTGGCTGATCGAGTGCGACCCGGCTACCCAGCGCTCCCGTCTGCGCGGGCGGGGTGTGCAGCCCGATGATGCGGAGCGGCGGATCGCGGCCCAGGGGGCTGATCTGGTCGAGCGCCTTGCGCCACGCGCCACCCGCCGGATCTCGACCGAGGGCACCGCCGACGAGGCCCGGGCGCGCGTCGCGGAGGCACTCGAAACGGCGCTCTCGGGCGGCCGCCGGAAAGCTCGAACAGCCCGCCCGCCAGTCTAGAACGCGCGTTCTGTTCCGCGCGCGGGGTGCTAGACTCCCGCCATGCCCGCCTTCGAGCTCGTCGCTGATTTCCAGCCTACCGGTGACCAGCCGGCCGCGATCGAGCAGCTGAGCGCCGGCCTGGCGAACGGGATGCGCTTCCAGACCCTCCTCGGCGCGACCGGCACGGGCAAGACGTTCACCATCGCCCACGCGATTCAGCGGCACCAGAAGCCGACGCTCGTGCTCGCCCACAACAAGACGCTCGCCGCGCAGCTGTACAGCGAGCTGCCCGAGTTCTTCCCGCACAACGCGGTGGAGTACTTCGTCAGCTACTACGACTACTACCAGCCCGAGGCGTACATCCCGCGCAGCGACACGTACATCGAGAAGGACTCCAGCCGCAACGAGGAGATCGACAAGCTGCGGCACGCGGCGACGAAGGCGCTCTTCGAGCGGCGCGACGTCATCATCGTGGCGAGCGTCAGCTGCATCTACGGCCTGGGCGCCCCCGTCGACTACGGCGCGACGGTCATCCGGGTGCGCGTCGGCGGACGGTACCGCCGGGACGGTGTGCTGCGCCAGCTCGTGGAGCTGCAGTACCAGCGGAACGACCAGCAGCTCACCCGGGCGCGCTTCCGGGTCCGCGGCGACACGCTCGAGCTGCAGCCCGCCTACGACGACTTCATCGTGCGGGTGCAGTTCTTCGGGGACGAAGTGGAGCGCATCGTGGAGCTCGACCCGCTCACGGGCGAGGTGCTCGCCGAGCGCAAGGAGCTGAACGTCTACCCGGCATCGCATTACGTCACGCCCGCCGACAAGCTCCGCGAGGCGGTCGTGGACATCGAGGCGGAGATGGAGGAGCGCTGCACCTGGCTCGAGGCGAACGGCCAGGCGCTCGAGGCGGCCCGGCTGCGCCAGCGCACGACGTTCGACCTGGAGATGATGCGCGAGCTCGGCTTCTGTTCCGGGATCGAGAACTACTCGCGCCACCTCTCCCGGCGCGAGGCCGGCTCGCGTCCCTGGACGCTCCTCGACTACTTCCCGCCCGACTGGCTGCTGGTCGTCGACGAGAGCCACATGACGATCCCTCAGGTGGTCGGGATGTACAAGAACGACCGCACCCGGAAGGAGATCCTCGTCGAATTCGGCTTCCGCCTCCCGTCCGCGCTGGACAACCGGCCGCTCACGTTCGATGAGTTCGAGGACCACCTGAACCAGGTCGTCTTCATGAGCGCCACGCCGGGGGCGTACGAGCTCGAGCGCAGCGAACAGGTGGTGGAGCAGCTCATCCGGCCTACAGGGATCGTCGATCCGGGCGTGACGATCAAGCCGACGCACGGGCAGATCGACGACCTCCTGGAGCGCATCCGGGGACGCGTGGAGCGGGGCGAGCGCGTCCTGGTGACGACGCTGACGAAGAAGATGTCGGAGGACCTTGCGGAGTACCTGCGCGAGCTGGGGACGCGCGTCGCGTTCCTCCACAGCGAGATCGACACGCTCGAGCGGGTGCAGATCCTGCGTGACCTCCGGCTCGGCGTGTACGACGTCGTCGTCGGGGTGAACCTGCTGCGCGAGGGGATCGACCTGCCCGAGGTGACGCTGGTGGCGATCCTCGACGCCGACAAGGAGGGCTACCTGCGCAGCGCCTGGTCGCTCATCCAGGTGATGGGTCGCGCGGCCCGCAACGTGGGCGGCGAGGTGGTGATGTACGCCGACCGCGTCACCGACTCGATGCGCGCGGCGATCGACGAGACGAACCGCCGGCGCGCGATCCAGGAAGCGTACAACCGCGAGCATGGGATCGAGCCCGTTTCCATCGTGAAGGGGATCCGGGACATCAACGACCGGCTGCGCGCGGCCACGCAGGCGCCAGGTGCGGTCGCGGCAGGATCCGCCGGACAGGACCTGGACGAGCTCAGCCGCGAGCAGGTCGCCCGACTGGTGGCCCAGCTCGAAGCCGAGATGAAGGCTGCCGCGCGCGAGCTCGAGTTCGAGAAGGCGGCGTCCCTGCGCGATCAGATTCAGGAGATCAGGCTGCTGGTGCTCGAGGAGGTTGCGTCGGTCGTCGTGGCGCGGGCCGCCGAGCGTGCGGCCCGGGGCGCGACCGGCCGGGAAGGTCCGGCCGTCGAGGCGTCGCCCGGAAGGGTGACACCCGGCGCGCAGGCCGCCCCGAGGTCCGGGCAGCGGCGGCACGGGCGTCAGGCGCGCGCGTCCGACACCGCGCGCGAGGCCACCTCCGTGACGGTCCTGCCAGCGTCCGAGGAGCCCTTCGGTGGGCCGGGTGAGCTGTCCCCGGATGGCGATACGGGCGATCGTGAAGCCGCTGCCCGTGGCGCTGCTGCCCGTGGCGCTGCTGCCCGTGGCGCCGACACGGCCCCTTCCGACGCCGACCCGGCGGCTCCCGACGCCGACTCAACTCCTCCCGACACGGAGACGGTCCCTTCCGACGCCAAGACGGCGGCTCCCGACGCGGACACGGCCCCTCCCGACGCCGACACGGCCGCCGACTGGCTTCCCGGCATCCGCGACGAGCACGACGACGAGGGCGGCTGGATGTCGAAGTGGCTCGACAAGCCGACCTGGGACCACCGCGTCACGCCCAACGTGATCCATCGGGCGGGTCAGCGCCCGCGCCGGCGGCGCTGAGAGGTCGGGCTCGGGGGCTTCCGCGACGACTCTGGCGACCGGTTCAGCCTGACCCAGCGGAGGTCGGCGGCGTGGCAGTCGTGCGGCGCCGGCGTGCCCGCGGCGGGGTCTGCTCCGGGGTCTGCTCCGGGATCTGCTCCGGCAGGACCCCGGCGTCCTCGGCAACGCGACGAACGGTAGGCTCGCGGGCGGCCATGTCGAGCCGCTCGGCGAGCGCCGCACCCAAGTAGCGGAACGTCCACTCCTCGGCGAGCGCTCGGGTCTCGACGAACACGATCGGGATCTCGGGATAACGGACCTGCACACGGGCGAGCATGTCCGGGAGGAAGCCGGCTGGCGCGTGGGGGTGCTTGACGAGCTGGGCGTAGCGATCCTCGACGACGAGCGCGGCCCGTGGGACCTCGGCGAGCCGGCCGAGCTCGAACACCAGCGTCCCGCCGTTCAGGCCGCCTGCCAGGTCCGCCAGCGCCTTGCGCTCGACCACGGCCGCGAGCGCACCGTCCGGTCCCCGGATCCCGTAGTCGCCTGCCGGCAGGGCCTCCCTGACCGTCGTCGCCTGCTGCCCGGCAAAGCGGTACGGGTAGCGCTCGCGGGTGTCGACGACGATCTGCAGCTCGCGGATGCCGCTGGCGCGCCGGCCGGGGATCCTCGCGCCGGGGCGCGCGGTGGTCACCACCTTGCGCGTCTGCCAGAAGATGGCATCTCGACCGGTCGGGAGCGTCGTGAAGACGAACTGCGATCGGTTCAGGCGCGGCCGATCCAGCACCAGGTCGATCGCGATGCCGCGGCGCCGGCAGAACGTGACCTCCACGTCCTCGACGATCTCGAGGTCGGGCGGCCAGCCGCCCTCGAGACGCATGCAGAAGACGCGGCTCGTGTGCGGCCAGGTGTCGCGGGCCTTCAGTACGATCCCGCCCTCGATCGGCAGCCGCAGCAGGTACGGCAGACTGGATTCGGGGTCCGGGTTGCGGGCGACGAGGAACCGCATGGTCCGAGAGAGTACGACGGTCGTGGCCTGCGTGTGACTGCCCCGGGCGATTCGACTGTGGCGCGGGGCGTGCAGTGACTGCGCGGCGACGTGTCGTTGCCCGGCTGCTCTTGCCCTGCGTGGTGCGGCTGCCGGCGGCCCGGGGTCTTGGGCTGCCCGCGGGACCACCCGCTCCCCGCGCGACCACTCGCTCCCCGCGGAACTACCGGCCCCCCGCGCGACCACCCGCTGCCCGCGGGACCACTCGCTCCCCGCGCGACTACCGGCCCCCCGTGGACCTGCACCTGTTCGCCGCCAGCGAACAAACAGCGGCCCGCGGTCTTCGGCGCCCGTGCTCAACCCGATCCGACACGCGGCTGAGCCGCGGAAGCGCGGCATCGACGCCGGCCGCAAGGACAGAGCCGGGTCAGTTCCGCGGTGCGCAGGACGTGGGCGCCGTTGCGCCGCCCCGGCCGGCTCGCTCCCGAGCGTGGGTCACGCCCGGTCCAGGTCCGGCGAGCGTTCGCTCGGCCGGCGAACCCCGATGTTTGTTCGCGCACGGCGAACGGCTGACGGCAGGGCAGCCGCGTGACGGCAGCCGCCCGGCGAACAACCGCTCCCGCCGCCGGTCAAGTCCCAGCTCGTGGTGTAACAGCGCGGCATCCTCGTCTCCCGTCCGTCAGCTCGCCATCAGCAGCGCCGGCACCTCCTCCTGCGGGATGGCGTCGATCG
>JBJKRK010000253.1:0-9725 GCA_046704705.1 Candidatus Limnocylindrales bacterium
GGCGGGGGTGGCGCCCGCCGTGCCGAGGGCGGGCCGGCGCTCGCGCCCGCTGGGCAGCAGTCGCTCGAGAACCTCGCGGGAGAAGCGCCGATGCCCGCCGGGCGTGGTGAACGACGAGATGCGGCCGGCATCGCTCCAGCGGCGCAGCGTGGCAGGGGAGACGCCGAGCAAGGCGCTCGCCTCGCTCAGGGCGAGCCAGGAGTTTCGGGGCGGAGCCGGACGACGCGGCTGCGTGGAACGCATCGAAAACTATGCAAACCTATGCATACCTGGGGAAGTCTTGCACACCCTACACCAGCCGACGCAATCCTGCAGGATGCCAGGCAGCACACCTCAGGGCGGCGGCCGGCGCACCGGGCAGTCGACGCGGCCGGGCCGGGATGCCGGCCGCCGGGCGCGCTCAACCGGCGGGACGGCCGGTCAGCTCGAACCGTTCGATGGCCCGCTCGGCGAGCATCCGCCCGATGGCGAGCGAGGCGCTGGCGGCCGGCGAGGGCGCGTTGACGACATGCAGGAGGCGCGGCCCTTCCTCGAGGGCGAAGTCGTCGAGCAGCGTCCCGTCCCGTCCGAGCGCCTGCGCTCGGACCCCGGAGGGGCCGAAGCGCAGGTCCTTCGCCCGGAGCTCGGGAACGTACCGACGCAGTGACGCCAGGAACGCGCCCCGGGACAGATCGCGCCACATCTCGGCCAGGCCCGTGCGCAGGTACGGTCGCGCAAGCCGCCAGAAGCCGGGGTACCCGAGCGATCCGGCAAGGTCCCGCGGGCTGACGTCGGTGCGCCGGTATCCCTCGCGGGCGAACGCGAGCACGGCGTTCGGTCCGGCCCACACCTCCCCGTCGATGCGGCGGGTGAAGTGCACGCCCAGGAACGGAAAGGCGGGATCCGGGACGGGGTACACCAGGCCGCGGATCAACGCGCGCGCGTCGCCCTGCAGGCGATAGTAGTCGCCGCGGAAGGGCACGATACGGGCCGCGCTCCGGTGGCCCGTCAGCCCGGCGAGCCTGTCCGCGTGCAACCCCGCGCACGTGATGAGCGCTTCGGCGCGGACATCGTCCGGGCCGCCCCGCAGCAGCCAGCCTCGCGTGCCGAGCGGCCGGATGGCGGCGACCTCCCAGTTCGTGCGGATCACCCCGCCGCGCTCCTCGATGTCCGTGGCCATGGCGCCGGCCACCTGACGGAAGTCGATGATGCCGGTCTCGGGCACCCACAACCCGCGAAGCCCGACCACGTGTGGTTCGATCTCCCGGATCCGCTCCGGCCCGACCTGCTCCAGCCCTGCCAGCCCGTTCGCCGTGCCCCGTGCGAGCAGCTCGTCAAGCCCGGCCAGCTCGGCGGTCGTGGACGCGACCACCAGCTTGCCGCTCCGTTCGCACGGGATGCCGTGGGCCGCCGCGAACGCCTCGAGCGCCGACTTTCCTTCGCGGGTCAGCCGCGCCTTCAGGGAGCCGGGGCGGTAGTACAGCCCCGAGTGGAGCACACCGGAGTTGTGGCCGGTCTGGTGCGCGGCGAGCCGGCCTTCCTTCTCCAGCAGGACGAGCCGGCAATCGGGCGCGCGCTGCAGGAGCTGGTACGCGGTGGCGAGCCCGACGATCCCGCCACCCACGATCGCGACGTCATAGCCGGTCCTCACGAGACGATCTTGCGCCATCGGCGGGAACCCCGTGCGGGCCTGCCGCCGATGCCACGGCTGGACGGCACCACCGGACCCGGGTACTATGAAGATCTGCTCAGAACTGAGCAAATGCTCACCCGAGGCCGGCGTTGCCCGAGAACCTGCACCCGGACGAGTTCGAGCTTCTGGCCCGCATCGCGCACCGCTACTACGCCGATGGCCGGACCCAGGAGGAGGTCGCCCGCGAGTTCCGGCTTTCGAGACCCAAAGTGCAGCGGCTCCTCGACCGGGCGCGCTGGGCGGGCGTGGTGGACATCCACATCGAAACCCCGCCGTGGCTCCACCTCGACCTGGAAGACGAGCTGCGCAAGGGGTTCGGCCTGGCCGACGCGATCGTCAGCCCCGCGCGTGCGGATACCCAGGCGCAGCGCGAAGAGGTCGCACGGAGCGCGGCGCGGTATCTGGAGCGCCGGCTGCGGGACGGGATGGTCGTGGCGGTGAGCCATGGTCGCGACACGGGCGAAGTGCCCCGCTTCTTCCGTCCTGCCCACCGGCTCGACTGCACGTTCGTCAGCGCGATGGGCGGGTCTCCTCGCGTGGATGTGCCGACCAACCCGAACGAGATCTGCCGTGCGCTTGCAGAACGGGCCGGCGGGCAGGCAATGGGTCTCTACGCCCCTGCCTACGTCGAGAGCGCGGAGATGCGCGACCTGCTGCTCGCCCAGGAGGCGGTGGCGCAATCGCTGGGGCTCGCCGCCCAGGCCCATGTCGCGCTGGTGGGGATTGGCGGCACCGACGATGGCTGCACGATGGTGCGGAGCGGCTGCTTCTCGACGGAGGAGATCGCGCGGCTGCGACGCCTCGGCGCGGTGGGCGACGTGCTGGGCAACTACGTGGACATCCGGGGCAGCATCGTCGCGTCACCGGACAGCGCCCGCCTGATCGGGCTGTCACTCGACGAGTTGCGCCGGATCCAGGCCGTCGTGGCGGTGGCGAGCGAGGCCGAGAAGCCACAGGCCATCCTGGGCGTGCTGCGTGCGGGCGTGGTGGACGTGCTCATCGTCGACGAGGGCAACGCGCGCGCTGTCCTCGAGCTGGCCGGCCGGTCGCGCGCACCCGTGGAACGCCTGGCGGGATGAGGAGGTGAGTGCCGGGCCGCGCTGAGACCATCATCCGCCGGCGCGCGGTGCGCCGGATCCGCAGCCAGCAACCGACGCGTCCCGGAAGGGAGGTGCACCTTGCCAGTCGTTCCCACTCAGGAGATCCTCCAGCGCGCCTTCAAGGAGCGCTACGGAGTGGCGGCGATCAACGTCGTCAACGACCTGACCATGGAGGCCGTGCTGGCGGCCGCCGAGGATCTCAGGGCGCCCGTGATCCTCCAGACCTCGGTCAAGCACGTCGTGATGACCGGGGTCGACGTGATGTACGCGATGTGGTCCGAGATGACGAAGAAGATCTCCGTGCCCGTCGCGCTGCACCTGGACCACTGCCCCGACCGGGCCCTGATCAGCCAGTGCCTGGCCGCCGGCTGGAATTCCGTGCTGTTCGACGCGAGCAAGCTCTCGGTCGAGGAGAACATGCGCCAGTGCATCGAGGTGGTCGCCGAGGCGAAGCCCTACGGCGCCGCGGTCGAGGGCGAGATCGAGGGCTTCAAGCGGACCGAGGAGATGACCGGCGACGAGGCCGAGCACGTCCAGTCGCTCGAGACCGTCGTCGACTTCGTGAAGACGACCGGCGTCGATGTCTTCGCCCCCGCCATCGGCAACGCACACGGCATGTACAAGACGACGCCGCATCTCGACAGCCAGCGTGTGACCGACATCGTGGAGGCGACGGGCATCCCGGTCGCCCTGCACGGCGGCACCGGCATGACCCCCGAGCAGTTCAGCGACCTGATCTCGCGGGGCTGCGCGAAGGTGAACATCTCGACCGCCCTGAAGATCGCCTTCATGAAGTCGGGCTACGACTTCATGAGCGAGCACCCGGGCGAGTACGACCCGCCATCGATCTTCAAGGCCCAGCGGGCCGCGGTGATGGAGATGGCGAAGCACCACATCCGCCTCTTCGGCAGCGAAGGCAAGGCCTGGACGTGAGCGCGCTGATCTTCGACTGCGACGGCGTGCTCGCCGACACCGAGCGGTACGGGCACCTGCCCGCCTTCAACCAGACATTCGAGGAATTCGGGGTTCCGATCCACTGGTCCGAAGAGGAGTACGGGCGCAAGCTGCTCATCGGCGGCGGCAAGGAGCGCATGGCGAGCGAGCTGACGCCCGAGTTCGTGCGCGCTCATGGGCTGCCGGAGGATCCCGAGGACCGGGCGGCCCTCCTCGCGACGTGGCACAAACGAAAGACGCAGCTCTACACGGAGATGGTGGCCGCGGGGAGGCTTCCCCCCCGGCCGGGCATCCGGCGGCTCATCGCCGCAGCGCAGGACGACGGCTGGAAGCTGGCCGTCGCCTCCACCTCGGCCGAGGCGTCGGTCCGGGCCATCCTGGAATATGCCGTCGGCAGGGAACGTGCCGATCGCTTCGACGTGTTCCTCGCCGGCGACGTGGTGCCGAAGAAGAAGCCCGCCCCCGATATCTACCTGCTCGCGCTCGAGCAGCTCGAGCGGCTCGGCGTCAAGCCGGCCGAGACGCTCGTCGTCGAAGACTCCCGCAACGGGCTCGAGGCAGCCGATGCCGCGGGCCTGCGCTGCCTGGTCACCGTCAACGGCTACACGGAGCACGAGGACTTCCGCGAGGCGGTGCTCGTCGTGTCGTCGCTCGGCGATCCGGACGGCGAGAAGACCCGGGTCATCGCGAACCGCAGCGCGGCGCGTCCGGGCGAGTACGTGACCCTCGAGGATCTACGGGCCTGCCTGGCGCCGTAGCGAGGCATATCCGGTCCAGTCACCTCATGAAAGGAGGTTCGGATGGCACAGTCGTCGCTTGACGACGTCGATCTCGTGCTGAAGACCATGGCCCAGACGATCGTCGACAACGCCGTCTACTTCGCGCAGCTGGACGCGGTGGTCGGTGATGGTGACTTCGGCTACTCGCTGCGAAACGGTTTCGAGGTCGTGCTCAGCGACTTCGACTCCTTCGATCGATCGAGCGTCGGGACGCTGCTCAAGAAGATCGGCATCGTGATCTCGGGCAAGGTCGGCGGCGTCAGCGGCCCGATCTGGGGCACGGCGTTCCTGCGCGCCGGTGCCGCAGCCGGCGATAGAACGGCGCTCACGGGGCAGGACGCGATCGACATGCTGCGGGCGGCGATCACGGGGATCATGCAGCGCGGCGGGGCCTCGCTCGGGGAGAAGACGCTCCTCGACGCGCTCGTGCCGGCGGTCGACAGTCTCGAGGCCAGCCTGAAGGACCCCGCGACGTCCCAGGATCACGGCGTCCAGGCGCTCCAGCAGGCCGCGGACGTGGCGACCAAGGCGGCCGAGGATACGAAACCCATGCTCGCCATGCGCGGCCGCGCCGCATACACGGGCGAGCGGAGCATCGGTTCGGTGGATGCCGGCGCGACCGCGATCGGGGTCATCCTCCAGGCGGTCAGCGCGGCATGGCGCGAGAAGTACGGCAAAGGAGAACCGGCGTGAGGAAGTTCCTGAACGACCCCAAGAAGTTCGTCCCCGAGTTCCTCGAGGGCATCGCGCTGGCGAGCGGCGGTGCGCTGAAGTACGAGCCGAAGTACAACCTGATCTACCGCGCTGACATGCCCAGGCCCGACCGCGTCTCGATCATCCAGGGATCGGGGTCCGGGCACGAGCCGGCGCACACGATGATCGTCGGTCGCGGCATGCTCGACGCGGCGTGCCCGGGCGACGTCTTCGCGGGGCCGCCCGTGGAGTTCGTCACCGAGACCTCGAAGCTGATGGACACGCCCGCGGGCGTGCTCTTCATCGTCAACAACTACACGGGCGACCGCACCGCCTGGGAGATGGCCAAGGAGCTGTGCGAGGCCGAGGGGCAGAAGATCGGCTACCTGCTCGTCAACGACGACGTCGCCGTCAAGGATTCGACCTGGACGATCGGCCGGCGCGGTGTCGCCGGCAACTTCTTCGTCATCAAGGCCGCCGGCGCCATGGCCGAGAAGGGCGGCTCCCTCGAGGAGTGCGTCCGCGTCGGCGAGAAGGCGATCGCCAACGTGCGCACCATGGGCATCGCGCTCTCGTCCTGCACGCCGCCCGTCCGGGGCACGCCGCTCTTCGAGATCGAGGACGGCGAGATGGAGGTCGGGATCGGCATCCACGGCGAGCCGGGACGCGAGCGCCGCAAGATGGGGACGGCCGACGAGATCGTCGAGCTGCTCCTCAACGCGATCGTGCCCGACCTGCCGTTCCAGAAGGGTGACGAGGTCGCCCTGATGGTGAACGGCCTGGGCGGGACACCGATCAGCGAGCTCTACCTGCTGTACGGCATCGCGCACAAGAAGCTGGCCGACAAGGGCATCAGCGTCTTCCGCAGCTACGTCGGCGAGTACTGCACTTCGCTCGAGATGGCGGGCGCCCACATCTCGCTGCTCAAGGTGGACAGCGAGCTCAAGGAGCTCCTGCTCGCCCCCGCCGAGGTGGCAGTCCGCATCTTCTAGCCAGGCGTCCGACCGGTTGGCCTCGAGCCGGCCGGTCTCCCGCGCAATTCGGGCGCCCGACCTCGGTCGGGCGCCCGTTTCCGTACGCTTCGTCCCGCCGTCGCCCGGCGCGGCATCGGTGCGGTGCGACCGCGGCCGCGCCCGACGCCGGTCACGCGGCAGGCATCTTCAGGCGCGCGTAGGCGGGCTTGATCACGCCGTTGATCAACGTGAGCCGCTCGTCGAAGTGGCAGAAGGCGCTCTTCATCGCGTTGAGCGTGAGCCACTCCATCTCGTCCAGCTCGATGCCGAACGTCCGCGCCAGGGCGGCGAACTCGGTGGAGAGCGTGACGCCGCTCATCAGGCGGTTGTCCGTATTCACCGTCACCCGGAAGCGGAGCCGCCGCAGCAGATCGATGGGGTGCTCCTCGAGCGACCGGACCGCGCCCGTGTGCACGTTGGAGGAGGGACACATCTCGAGCGGGATGCGACGATCCCGCACATAAGCGGCCAGCCGCCCGAGTACCGGCCGGTCGGCGCTCGTGTCGATGTCGTCGACGATCCGCACGCCGTGGCCCAGGCGCTCCGCGCCGCACCACTGGAGCGCCTCCCAGATCGACGGCAGCCCGAAGGCCTCGCCAGCGTGGATCGTGATGTGGAAGTTCTCGTGGGCCACGTGCTGGAACGCGTCCAGGTAGCGCGTGGGCGGATAGCCCCTCTCCGGTCCCGCGACGTCGAACCCGACGACGCCTTCGTCCCGGTGGCGCACCGCCAGCTCCGCGATCTCCCGCGATCGGGCCGCCTGGCGCATCGCCGTGGCGATGAAATACACCCGGATCTCCCGTCCCTGGCTGCCAAGGCGGAAGCCGTCGAGGATCGACTCGACCACGGCGTCGAGGCTCATGCCGCGCTCGGTGCTCAGCTCCGGCGCGTAGCGGACCTCGGCGTAGGCGATGCCGTCCGCGGCCAGATCCTCCACGCATTCGGCCGCCACGCGGGTGATGGCATCGGGAGTCTGCATCACCGCGATGGTGTGGTCGAACCCCTCCAGATACAGCTCCAGGCTCTTGCGGTCTGCGCCTCGCTGGATCAGGGCCGCCAGCTCGCCGGGATCGGAGGTGGGAAGCCTCCGATACCCCACGTCCTTCGCCAGCTCAACCAGCGAGGCAGGACGGAGCCCGCCGTCCAGATGGTCGTGCAGGAGCACCTTGGGCGCCTGACGGATCGTGTCCAGTGTGAGCATCGTGGCAGGCTACCTCCTCGCGTCCCGGCGCGTGTCTCCCTCCCGGCTCCGTCCCGGCTCCATCCCGGCCGGGCCGTTCAGGCCGGGTGCCCGACGAGCAGCAGGTACACGGCCAGGATTCCGGGCGGCTGCTCCAGCGCATCGAGCACCTGTCGGTCGTCGAACGCGCCGATGGGCACCCCGCCGAGGCCCAGCGCGACCGCTTCGAGCAGCACGTTCTGGGCCGCGTGGCCGGCCTCGAGCCAGATGTACCGCAGCGCTCGATCAGCGTATTTCGCCTCCACCAACGACGGTTCGGCGGTGATTGTGATGACGGCCGGTGCGTCGCCCACCGCATCCTGGCCGCCGGCGGCCGCCTTCAGCGCGGGTCGTCTGTCTCCGATGGCGACGCGCTCCAGCGCGTGCAGCTCCGGCAGGTAGCGGAACACGCCGTCAGCCGTCAGGACGTGGAGGCCCAGCGGATAGAGCGCGCCCGCCGACGGGGTGGTGCGTCCACCGGTGGACCCCGTGATCCCCTGCGCGGCCCAGCACAGCCGTCCGATCTCCGCCGGCGTGAGCCGTTGCGGCGTGAAGTCGCGCACCGATCGGCGGGCGGCAAGGGCATCCTCGAGCCGAAGCGCGCCCGCAGGGCCCACGGACGGCAGCGCGATGCGCTCGGCTGCCGGCGAGGCCGGGGTGCGCGGCGGCTCGGGGGTGGAGGCGGTTGAGCATGCTACCGGCGCGGCGAGCGCCGCCCCCAACGCGAGCAGCAGCGAGGCGAGTGTGCGCATCTCCCTGCCTGCGGTGACGTCTCTTCTCCGACTCTACGAACCGGGCCCGCCCGTGCGACAGGGCCGGACGGCACGCAGGGCTGGCGCATACCGGGCAGATCGGGGGCGGCCCTAGGCAGCGGAGGCAGACGGTGCGATCCTAGACGGCGACGCACGCCACCTGGTGCGGTGGCACGTGCGATCGACGACGCCCGGAGGGAGTCATGAAGGGCGATCGCATCGAAGTCCTGGTCGATACCGGACAGGGCGTCCAGCAGTTCGTGATCGAGGCCCGGCGGGCGGGCCGGCGCGTCGAGGTCACCACCTCGCGCAGCGTCGTCGAGGTGACCGAGGTCACGCGCAGCGGCGCTCCCGTGCGAACAGGGCGGTTCATGGCGGCGCGCGTCGTCGCGCTGGTGGAGCATCCGGCCCGCGATCTCGAACACGGAGGAAGCGCGCCGCCGGCTTCGGGAGGCGCCCCGGGGGTCGGCCGGTGAGGCGATCCCCGGCGACCCCTGGCGCGGTGCACCTGCCGTTTCGCGATCGGCGTGAGGCGGGCGAGTTGCTGGCGGCTCGCCTGGGGGAGATGCAACTGCCGGCGGACACGGTGGTGCTGGCCATCCCGCGGGGCGGTGTGCCCGTCGGCGCCGCGGTGGCCCGCAGACTCGGCCTGACGCTCGATGTCATCGCGGCGCACAAGATCGGGGCCCCCTTCAACCCCGAGTTCGCGATCGGCGCGGTGACGGGGGACGGCACCGTGCTGCAGGAAGCGTGGGCCGACGAGACCGCCGACGAGGCGTACCTCGCACGGGCAACGGAGCGCGAGATCGCGCGGACGCGGGACCGTGAGGCACGGCTGCGTCGGGGCCGGGCCGCGCTCCCGATCGCCGGGCGGGACGTCGTCGTCATCGACGACGGCATCGCCACGGGGGCCACCGTACACGTGGCCGTCCTCGCAGCGCGCGCGCAGGGCGCCCGGCGCGTCATCGTCGCGTCACCCGTGGCCGCGCCCGAGTCGGCGGCGCGCCTGGGGGCGATCGCGGACGAGGTGGTGGTGCTGGCCGCGCCGCCGTCGTTTCTCGCGCTCTCGCAGTGGTACGCGCGCTTTGACCAGCTCGACGACGAGGACGTGGCCGCCGAGCTCGAGGCGGCCGCGCGACCTGACGGTTGACGGATGCCCGCTCAGTCCGCCGTCCGGGACGTCACGGTCGAGGCCGATGGCCGCCGCCTTCCGGGGACGCTGACGTGCCCGCAGCGGGCTCGTGGCGTGGTGCTCTTCGCGCACGGCAGCGGCAGCAGCAGGAACAGCCCGCGCAACCGGATGGTGGCGGCCACCCTGCAGGGCGCCGGGTTCGCCACGCTGCTCTTCGACCTGCTCGATCCCGCGGAAGGCGACGATCGGCGCCTCGTGTTCGACGTCGAGCTCCTGGCCCGCCGCCTGCTGGCGGCCACCGAGCGCGTGGGGGCGGAGCGCGTGTCAGCGACCCTGCGGCTCGGGTACTTCGGGGCCAGCACGGGCGCGGCTGCCGCGCTCGTGGCCGCCGCGCGGCGGCCCGGTGTGGTG
>JBJKRK010000254.1:0-16218 GCA_046704705.1 Candidatus Limnocylindrales bacterium
GCACCGTCACCGCCGTGAACTCGAACTCGATCACGTTGAAGCTCGCGTCCGGCACGACGATCGACATTCCGGTCGACTCCGCCACCGCGTATCACAACCAGGCCAGCGCGACATCGAGCGATGTGAAGGTCGGCGGCCAGGTGAGCGTCGAGCTCGGCGACACCGGCGCAGCGGGCGCCGGGCGGACGTTCGGAGGCCAACCGGCCGCGAGCCCCGCGGCAGGCGCCGGAGGCGGAACCGGGACGGGCACGGGCGGCGGCGCTGCGCCGGCGAGCGGAACTCCGTCGAACCCCAACCCGGGTGACCTCCTGGCGCGTCTCGGGCCTGCCCGCAGCGTCACCATCGTCAAGCCCTGATCGAGCGCCCGCGGGGCGGGCATTGCGAGGACCCACGTGCACCTTCTCGTCGTCGAGGATGATCCGAAGCTCGGGCGGCTGCTGTTCAGGCTGCTGCGCGACGAGCGGCACGTCGTCGAGCTGGCGACGACGGCCGGCGACGCCCTCGAGATCGCGGCTGGCAACGCGGGGCTCGACGCGATCATCCTGGACATCGGACTCCCGGATCGTTCCGGGCTGGAGGTGGCCAGGGAACTCCGGCGCGCCGGATCGCGCATCCCGATCCTCATCCTCACCGCGCGTGATGCAGTGGAGGACCGGGTCCGCGGCCTCGACGCCGGGGCAGACGACTACCTGACGAAGCCGTTCGCGTACGAGGAGCTCGCGGCGCGCCTGCGCGCGCTCGCACGGCGGGTCGCCGACCGGGCGCAGCCCACGCCGGTCCTGCGCAACGGACCGATCGAGCTCGACGAGATCCGGCGCGTAGTCCGCGTCGAGGGGGAGGCGGTATCCCTCAGCCCTCGCGAGTTCAGCCTGCTCGAGTGCCTGCTGCGGCACCCTGGCCAGCTCCTCACGCGCGACCAGCTCCTCGACGCGGCTTGGCCATTCGACGTGATCGTCACGCCGAACACGGTCGAGGCCTACGTGCACCGTCTGCGCGAACGGCTGGGGCCCACAGCGGGGGCGCGGATCATGACGGAACGGGGCGTCGGCTACCGCCTCGCCGAGACGTGAAGCTCGCCTGGCCGCACCTGCACACCACGCTCCCGGACGACCGCCTGCGCAGTCGGTCCGGGCCGACGGAGTCGGCGGGCGACACGCACCTCGTCCGGCGAGTCCGCTGGAGGCTCGTCGCCTGGAGCGGTGCGATCACGCTCCTCATCCTCCTCGTCCTGGGAACGGCCGTGTACGTGAGCGTGGCCAGGTCGCTCGAGGCGACCGGCACACAGACGTTGCGCGCCCGAGCGGACGAGATCCGCGACGCGATCGTCTACGGGTCGAGTACGCCGTTCGGAACACGCTTCCCGGTGCGGATCGGCTTCGACTTCGGCGGGCCGGCCCCGGGCACCTACGCCATGGTCATCGGTCCCAACGGTGCCGTGCTCGGCGCGCCGGAGGCGGTGGCTGGCCTCCCCAACAGCACCGGCATCACGGCCGCGCGCGCGAGCGGCACGAACCTGCAGCAGACCACCCTGGACGGTGAGCCCGTGTGGATCATCAGCGAAACCGCGAAAGCCGGCGGGCAGACGTACGTGGTGCAGGTCGTGGGTAGCCGCGCAGCCGAGCAGCGTACCCTGGACATCCTGCTCGAGGTCCTTGCCGTGGGCGGCCTGGCCGCGCTGTTGCTCGCCCTCGCCGCCGGCACGATCTACGCCTCGCGCGCCCTCGTGCCGATCCGCGAGTCGCTGCGACGGCAGCGCGAGTTCGCCGCCGACGCGAGCCACGAACTGCGCACGCCGCTGACGGTCGTGCGGACCAGTCTCGACTACCTGCGGCATCACGCCGATGAGACGATCGACGCGCACCGCGAGACGATCGACGACATTGGCACGGAAGTCGACCACCTCACCGGACTCGTCGACTCGCTGCTCGTGCTCGCGCGCGCGGACTCGGGTGCCCTCGAGGTGGCCGCCGAGCCGCTCGATCTCGCCGATGTCGCCGCGTCCGCACTCGGCGGACTGGGCGCGATGGCCGATCGGCGCGCCATCTCCCTGACGCTCGACGCCGAGCCAACGCAGGTGAGCGGCGATCCCCTCCGGCTCCGGCAGCTGGTGACGATCCTGGCCGACAATGCGATCCGCTACGGGCGAGACGGCGGGGTCGTGGTGGTCCGCATCCGTCCGGAGGAACATGGCGCGCGACTCGAGGTGGAGGATGACGGGCCCGGCATCCCGTCCGAGTATCGCGAGCAAGTCTTCGAACGCTTCTGGCGAGCCCCCGGAGCCGCCCCGGGTGGGACCGGACTGGGTCTTTCCATCGCCACCTGGGTCGCGGCGCAGCACGGCGGCTCCCTCGCCCTGGAGGAACGCCCCGGTGGCGGGAGCCGGTTCGTGGCGCACCTGGGCTCATCCTCGGCAGACTGAGGACGCCGCAGCGGCTGCCCCAGCGACGCCCGAGGGAACGGCTGCGCCCGGGCCGACGCGCGACGAGCGGCTCAGCTCAGGCCGACGCGTGAGGAGCGGCTGCGGCCGGGCCGGCGCGATCGATATCCCCTCGACCGATCTCCCGCCACGATCGCGAGTCGCCGCCGCCCGATGCTACGGAACGCAGGGGCCGGTGGAGACCGCTCGGGTCCGCCCCACCGCCGGGTCCACGCGCTGCGCAACCTCGGGCGCGCTCAAGGCATACCCGGTGCCGGCACTCGTCCGCGAGCGCGCAAAGACGACCCCGTCCACCCGTCCGTCGAGCGCCACGAAGGGTCCGCCGCTGTCGCCGGGTTCGACGTTCGCCGCGAGCTCGATCACACTCCTCGTGACGGAGCCGGTGCCGTAGATGTCGTACCCGGTGGCGTCGAAGACCGCTCGAACTGTGGCGGGGATCGTGGCGAGCGCCCCACCGAGCGGATGGCCGACGGCGGCTCCCTGCGTGCCCCGCGTCGGTGCCGATCCGGCGAAGCGCAGCGCCGGGAGGTCGAGCCCCGGCGCCCTGAGGACCGCGACGTCGAGTTCCGGATCGAACAGGACGACGGTCGCCGGGATGTCCGACGCCGTGGTCCGGACCTCCGTGGTGCCACGCTCGCCGGCGACGACGTGCGCGTTGGTCACGATGTATCCGGGGGCGATCGCGAACCCGGTTCCGGACAGCTGCAGCCCGCACGCCTCCCCCACAACGCTCACCGTGCTGCGTGCCGTCTGCGCGGCCACGCCGGCAACCGTGCCGGGCGCTGGGGTGGGCACAGGCGGTCCCGGCGACGGCTCGAACAGGCCGAACACCTGCGGCAGGCCTGTCGGGTCGAGCATCGTCCGGAGGCGTCCGACGACCGGCCCGGGTGGCGGGAGCGACCGATCGAGCGCACCGACGATCGCGGAATCGTGGATCTGCGATGCGAGCGGCAGCGACGGGCCGACCGCCAGGATGGGTGCCAGGAACCAGATCGCGATCAACACCTGCCCGCCACCCACGGCGGCACCGGCCAGCCGGTCGGCCGCTCGCAGCGGGCCGCGGCCGAGCCGCCGCACGACTCCCACGGCCAGTGCCGTCCCCAGCGCCTCCCCGACCGCGAAGGCCCCCAGCAGGATGAAGAGCAGCACGATCGCGCGCACCAGGCGGTCCAACGGCGGGAGCAGTGGCACCACGTCCGGAAGGGCGAGCACGGCGAGCGCCGTCGCGCCGAACGCGCCGAGAAGCCCGGCCGCCTGGATGATCCCGCCCTGACCGAAGCCACTGACGATTCCACCCGCGAGGAGCAGGAGCAGCAGCCAGTCGAGCAGGTCGAGATGCGGCACGAACGGACGGACCTCGTGGGCAATCGAGTGTCGCGGAGACGGTCGCGATGCTACCATCCGCGCCCTGCCGGGGGATGCGGGTCGGGACAGGCTCGCTCTCCGCGCACGACGGTGCGAGCGGGGCAAGGATTCGGGACGCGAGCGATCCGCGACGGGCGGGCCGATCCTGGGCCAGCAGCCGGTCGAGACGCTGGTCGCGGCGTCAGGGCCGCCTCGAGGCGGCCCCCAGGTACTGGGCGAGGCCCTCCTCGAACGGCGTCAGCCGCCGGGGCATCCGCTCCAGGAGCGGGGCCACGTCGACCGTGGCGGGCTGATTGACGAAGTCCACGGCATCCGGTGTGAGGGGCGGCCGGGGAAGCACCCGCAATGGCAGCACGCCGAGCTTCACCAGACCGGCCGGCATCGGGAGCAGTGGACGAGGGTGCCCGTCGACCCGCAGCGCGCGTCGCACCACGTCGCGCATCGTCATCGTCTCGGGACCACCGACCTCGAACACCTGCTCGACGGACGCGGGATCCGCCAGCGCGTCGACCGCCAGGCGCGCCACGTCGTCGATGAACACGGGCGCGAGCAGCTGCTTGCCGTCGCCGGTGAGCGGGACCACGGGAAGAAGGCGTCCGAGGCGGATGAACCTGTTGAGCGAGACATCCCCTGGCCCGTAGACCCAGGTCGGCCGCAGGATCGTGTACGGGATACCGCTCTCGCGCACCGCCGTCTCGGCGCGCCACTTCGCTCGGAACCAGTGCCGCGCGGCATCCGGAGCGGCTCCCGCCCCCGAGATGTACACCACTCGCCCGACCCCTGCCTTGCGAGCCGCGGCGATGAGCTTCTCCGTGCCCGCACCGTCGACGGCCTCGAACGTCCAGCCCCGAGAGGGGTTCTCGACGGGTGAGCCGGGAAAGCCGAGGCTGATGATCAGCGCGTCCGCGCCCTCGAGCGCAGCGGGCAGCGTTCTTTCGCCGGAAACGACGTCTGCAGACCGAATCTCCGTCCGCGCTGGCGTGCGGTGCAGCGCCCGGCCGGGTCGATGCGTGAGCACCACGGTGCGCTCCCCTCGCCGATCGAGTTCGGCGACGATCGCGCTCCCCACGAAGCCCGTCCCCCCGGCAACCGCCACGGTCCCCATGCAATCCTCCAGGCTGGCGTCTTGCCGATCCGGGCGACTCACCGACCCGGAGCGGAGTGCACTCATCATCCTCCCCCAATGAAGGGCCCCGCCGTCGGGAGGAGTCGACGGCGGGGCGTTGCGTCGGCGATGGAAGTCGCCGACCGGGAGCTACCGGGCGTTCGACGCTGCCGGGCTCATGAACCATCGGCCGAGCGTCGGGAGGAGCCAGGCCGCAGCCAGGCCCACGAGCACGTACACGATGCTCGAGAGGACGTTCGTCTGGCCGAAGCTCGTGCCGGTGATGGCCGCGACCAGATCGAACTTGGCGACGCCCACGAGCAGCCAGTTGACGCCGCCGACGATCACGAGCAGCAGCGCAAGGGCGTTGAGGTAGCGCATGGAACTTCTCCTGTGCCGGGGAGGCTTCCCTCCCGTGTGTTTAGCCTCTGTTCAGGCGTGATGTCCGCACGATACGGCACAGCACACCCTGTGTCAAGCCTGTCATCGGAGAATGCACGTACAAAGGATAGACAACCCGGCCCCGCCAGCGTGCACCCCGGAACGCCGCGGGCTCGCGCGGATCGGGCGCCTCGTCCCCAACTCCGCGTCGTTCCGCACTCGCGGGCAGCCGCGACGAACCGCGACATTCGCATGGCGGACCGTGCCGTGCGCCGTGTTTCGCACATCTTGACAGGCTCAATCGAGGTACTACCCTGCACATATCGCGTCTGCCGGGGCCAGCGTTCCGCGCGATTCCCTGCTCTTGCGGCCCCGGTGCGAGCACGCCACCACGGAGGGTCTCGCATGAGCATCAACGCGCAGCCGGAAATCGAGGCCCTGCTTTCCGAGCAGCGGGAGTTCGCCCCGCCGCCGGAGTTCGCCCGGCAAGCCAACGCCAGGAGCGACCTCTACGCGCACGCGGATGAGGACTTCGAGGCGTTCTGGGCGGAGCAGGCCGCGACACGGCTGGACTGGTACCGCAAGTGGGACAAGGTTCTCGAGTGGAACCTGCCCTACGCGAAGTGGTTCATCGGCGGGCAGCTGAACGTCGCGTACAACTGCGTCGATCGCCACGTCGAACGCGGGCTGGGCACCAAGGTCGCCTACTACTGGGAGGGTGAGCCGGGCGACACCCGCACCCTGACGTACGCGGACCTGCAGCGCGAAGTGAACAAGTGCGCGAACGCACTGAAGTCGCTCGGCGTCAAGACCGGCGACCGGGTCGGCATCTACATGCCCATGATCCCGGAACTGCCGATCGCCATGCTTGCCTGCGCCAAGATCGGCGCTCCGCACGTCGTGGTCTTCGGCGGCTTCAGCTCGGACGCCCTCGAGGGCCGGATGATCGACTCCGAGGCGGTCGCACTCATCACGTCCGACGGGGCATGGCGCAACGGCAAGGTCCTTGACCTGAAGTCGGCGGCGGACGCCGCGGTCGCCAACGCACCGACCATCAAGAACGTCCTGGTGGTCAAGCGAACCGGCAACGACGTCTCGATGGCGGAAGGCCGGGACCACTGGTGGCATGAGCTCGTCGACGGCCAGTCTGACCAGTGCGAGCCGGTGCCCGTCGACTCCGAGCACCTGCTGTACCTGCTGCACACCTCGGGCACCACCGCGAAGCCCAAGGGCATCATGCACACCACGGGCGGCTACCTGGTGGGCACCTCCACCACGCACCACTACATCTTCGACATCAAACCCGACACGGTGTACTGGTGCGCCGCCGACATCGGCTGGGTCACGGGTCACTCGTACATCGTGTACGGGCCGCTGGCCAACGCGACCACGTCGGTGATGTACGAAGGGGCGCCGATGTACCCGGCGCCGGACCGCTGGTGGTCGATCATCGAGAAGTACAAGGTGAACGTCCTGTACTGCGCGCCGACCGCCATCCGCGCCTTCATGAAGCAGGGCGAAGAATGGCCGGCCAAGCGCGACCTGTCGTCGCTGCGCGTCCTCGGGACGGTCGGCGAGCCGATCAACCCGGAAGCCTGGCTCTGGTATCACAAGTACATCGGCGGCGGAAATTGCCCGGTGGTCGACACGTGGTGGCAGACCGAGACGGGGATGATCCTCATCACCCCGCTGCCCGGCGTGACCACGCTCCGGCCCGGCTCCGCCACCCAGCCGTTCCCCGGCATCCAGGCCAAGGTCGTCGACGCCGAGGGCAACGACGTACCGAACGGCTCGGGCGGCGGATACCTGGTGCTCACGCGGCCCTGGCCGTCGATGCTGCGTGGCGTCTACAAGGACCCGGAGCGCTTCCAGAACACCTACTGGACCCGCTTCCCGGGGATGTACTTCGCGGGCGACGGCTGCAAGGTCGACGCCGACGGCTACTTCTGGCTCCTCGGCCGCGTCGACGACGTGATGAAGGTGTCGGGCCACCGCATCAGCACCATCGAGGTCGAATCGGCCCTCGTCGACCACAAGTCGGTCGCCGAGGCTGCCGTGGTGGGACGCAGCGACCCGATCACCGGTGAAGCGATCTTCGCGTTCGTGATCCTCAAGGCAAGCGCCGAACCGACCGACGCGCTGGCGGCCGAGCTGCGCGAGCACGTCGCCGCGAAGATCGGCGCGATCGCGCGCCCGAAGATGGTGATGTTCACACCTGAACTGCCGAAGACACGGTCCGGCAAGATCATGCGGCGCCTGCTGCGGGATATCGCCGAGCACCGGCCGCTGGGGGACGTGACCACACTGGCCGACTCCGGGATCGTCGATACGATCCGGGTGAAGGCGCAGTCGAGCGAGGCGGAACAGCTCGTCTGACCGAACGGTCGGAGAGCACGAAAGGGTTGGCGGACCGAGGCGGCCGACCGCAGCCGCCCCACTCGAAAGGAGTCCCTGCGTGGCTGAAGCTCAAGGCGTACCGGCCGCTTCGGCGGCACCGAAGGAGGCGAATCCCGCCCCGCTCGGCCTGGCTGGATTCGCGCTCACGACCCTCATCCTGTCGTTGGTCAACGCGGGCGCGATCAAGGGGAGCACGCTGGCGATCGTCGTCGCCCTGGCGCTCGCCTATGGCGGCCTCGGCCAGCTCATCGCCGGGTACTGGGAGTTCAAGAACGGCAACACCTTCGGAGCGGTCGCCTTCTCCTCGTACGGCGCGTTCTGGTGGAGCTTCGCGGCATTTGTCTTCATGTTCCAGGGCAAGGACGCCGGCAACGCGGTGGCCTGGTACCTCCTCGCCTGGGGCGTCTTCACCTTCTACATGTGGATTGCGACACTCCGGATGGACCGCGTCCTGATGATCGTGTTCCTGCTGCTCTGGATCACGTTCGTCGTCCTGGCGCTCGGCGGCTTCGCCAATCAGGGTGCCGGCACCGGCCTCACCGCGCTCGGTGGGCTCGTGGGCATCCTCACGGCGATCGCCGCCTTCTACGCCTCCGCCCGGATCATCATCAACGGGGCGTTCGGAACACAGTTGCTTCCCGGCTGATAGAGCAGCGGGCAGCGTGCCCGCCAGCCCGGCGAGACGCGAAGGCCGGCCTTCCGGGGCCGGCCTTCGTGCTGTCCTCGGCGACCGTGCGGTGCACGCCGCCGGCGCACGGGAGCACCCGGCACAGCGGGAGCACCCGGCACAGCGAACCGCATGCGCGGACCAGGGCTGAGCCGCTGTGCTGCCAGCCAGATCCATCGCCCGTGGAGGGCGGGCCATGTGGCACGCCTCCGATCGCCGCATGGCGGATCGGTTTCGTCCCTACCCGGCCCTGCCTGAACGGCGCGCGGAGCGGCAGCATGGGGATCGTCATGAAGCCCCTGCGCCGCCTCGATTCGACCGACCTCGCACCCCGCCGCTGCCGCTGTTGCGGCATGCTGCCGGTGTGGTTCGGCGGTGCAACGTGGTGCCTCTGCGAACCTGCCCCGCGCAACACGATCATCTCGGGCCTCGATCACGAATGCACCCTGGAACGGCGCCTGCACCATCACTGGTTCGGACGCATCGTCGCCGAAGAGGACGAATGCGGGGTTCGCACCGCGGTGGTGTTTGCCTGCGCGTGCGGGCAGGCCCGCAGGCTCGAGATCGCGGCCTGACTCCGGCGCGCAAGTCGTTCCGCGCAGCGGACCCGTGGGTGTGCCGCGCCCACCGCCGCCGTCGCGCCGCACCGCCTCTTGGGGGCAGGCGTGCGGCACCCTGGCCCCGTGGCGCTACCGTGCGCTACCCGCCCTTTTCCGCTCGCCGGGTGCGGATCACGACGACGGCAGCGATCACCGCCGCGGCGATGCCGGGGAGCGGGCCGAGGAAGAAGAAGATCCCCAGGATCGCGATGACCAGGACGGCATCCACCACGCGGTTGTCCGCGCCCCGCGCGCCGCGCCGGCTGCCTGCGCCCTGCCCCCCGCGGCGATCGCTCCCGCCGCGTGGCTTCTGGGTCGGCCCCCCGGTCACGTCCTTCGCTCCCCCCGACCCACATGGCGCGCCGCCTCGCCCAGACGCCGGCCTGCCTCCGAGAGCTCGTCAGGGCCGTAGCGGCTGAAGGCCAGGCGCAGACACGTCGGGTCTCCCGCGCCGACGAAGAAGAGCGTGCCGAGGGAGAACGAGGTTCCCTCCTCCTCAGCTGCGGCGAGAAGCTCCGTCGCGGTCGCGCCGCCGCGCAGCCGCAACCAGACGAAGTAGCCGCCAGCGGGCACGACCCAGCTGGCACACGTCGGCAACATGGCCTCCAGGCTCGTCGTGAGCGCGTCGCGTCGCTGGCGGTACGCCGACCGCAGCTGCGACACGTGGCGCGCGTATGCACCCGACTCGCCAACCTCAGCCACAAGGAGGCAGGTGAAGTGGCTGATTCCGCCGCCTGAGTCGAGAACGCCGGACATCGCGAGGCGCTGGCTCGTGGCAGGATCCGAGACGATCGCGCCCGTGCGCAGGCCGGGGGCCAGCGATTTCGAGAAGGACACGAGGCGTATCACGACACCCGGGGGCGCCAGGCTCCACAAGGACGGTGGCGGCGGGCCTTCGTACGTGAGCTCGCGGTACGCGTCGTCCTCGACCACGATGAGTCCCGCGTCGGCGGCGATCCGTACGAGCGCCTGCCGGCGCGCGTCGCTCAGCGAGCCGCCCGTCGGGTTGTGGAAGGTGGGGATCGTGTACAGCAGGCGTGCTCGGCGCCTCGCCGCACGCAGCCGTGCGAGCGTCTCGACGAGCGCGTCGACCCGCAGGCCGTCCGCATCGACGGGGAGCGGCTCGAGGTCCACCGGATGATCACGCAGGATGCGCACCGCCAGGTGGTACGTCGGGTCTTCCACGAGCACCGCGTCGCCGGGCGAGGCGAGGAGCGTCACGACCTGGTCGAGCGCCTGCGAGTTGCCCGCCGACGCCACCACGGCGGATGGCTCCGGAGCCCGGGAGTCGACCTCGGCCAGGCGCGCGCAGACGAACTCGCGAAAGGGACCGGGGCCGGCCGCGAAGCCGTAGTTGAGCGCGTCCGCGGCGTACCGGTCGAGGACGCGCGCGGCCGCATTGCGGAGCTCGGCCACCGGGAGCAGCGCCGGATCGGGGTGCCCCCAGCCAAGGTCGATGATCCCCGGACGGCCCTCGAACTGCACGACCGGCAGCCTTTTCGAAGGAGTCATGCCGGCGGACAGAGACACGCGCGGCGACGGCGCGCGGAAGCGACGGGCACGAGCCGAGCGGGCAGCCAGCGAAGGCCGGAGATCCGCCTCACGCCTCCGCCTCCATCCATGGAGATACGCGCGAGGCACACGGCATGTCGTTCATCCAACCTTTCTGCTGTGAGTCGACAGGAGGTCCTCTCGGTCAGCGCCGACTTGACACGAAGTAGAGCACGCCCGCGATCACGAGCACCGCGATCCCGGCGATGAACACCCAGTTGCCCCACCAGAGAAGGCGGTTGACCCGGCCGACCAGGATCAGGATCGCGGAGACCACAGCCAACAGGGTCAGGAATGGATGAGACCTCACACGGTTGTATGCGGACATCGTCTGGTTCCTCCTATCGCCGCGGCCCGGCGGGCCGTGGCATGCGGGATGAGCGTGCGCTACCCACGGAAGGCATCGATGAACCGTACGCGAGCCCCCATGCGCATGGCCGAGTTGGCGTAGATGCGGCCGGCCAGCCACACGAGCCCTGCGATCGAAGCCGCGATCAGCGCCACGGCCAGCCCCACCTGCCAGGCCGGCACGTCACCGCCCGAGATGCGCACCGCCATGAGGATCGGCGCGAACGGGGGCAGCAATGAGGCGACCACGACGAGCGGGCTCGCCGGGTTGACCAGGGCGACGTAGGCAAGCAGGTAGGCCCCGATCGCAAACACCTGGATCGGGGCGACGGCGCTCTGCACCTCCTCCTGGCGTGAGACCAGCGCGGCCAGCGACGCGTAGGCCGTGGCGTAGAACAGGAAACCGAGCAGGAACCAGAGGAGGTATCCAAGGACGGCCTCTACCCCGAGCGCCGGGGTGGTCACCACGTGTGTCACGGCGACCGAGACGAGCGTGGCAGCGGCCACGAGCGCGAGCTGCGCCAGGCCGATCAGCCCGATCCCGGCGATCTTGCCGGCCAGCAGCCGGGTCGGCGGAACTGTGGCAAGGAGGACCTCCATGATCCGCGTGGCCTTCTCCTCGACCACGCCGTTGGCCACCATGCCCCCGGAGAGTCCGAGCGCGATCCACAACAGGATCGCGACGCCGAGACCGATCACCTTGTTCTGCGTCTCCTGCGCATGCTTCGGCTGGAGCGCATCGACCGGGGCCTGCGCCCCGCTGACCACCGTCTCCAGGACCCCGGGAGGGATGCCCACGGCCGCGAAGCGCGCGGACAGCACGGCCCGCTCGAGGGCGGCCTGCACCACCGCAGAGGCGGACTGCTGCACCACGATGGTCGGTGCGGTCGCGGGCCCGGTCACCAGGACGTCCAGGGTGCCCGCGGACAGCTGGCTCCTGCCCGCGGCCTCGACGGCGACGTTGCTGACCGTGACCGACTGGCCAAGCGCCGTCAGCGAGGCGCTGAAGTCCTGCTCGAGCGCCTGGGAGCCGCCGCTGAACCCCACGCGGAGCGCCGCGGTCCGGCCACCGAGGAGGGAGTACAGGCCGATGCCGATCACCACGAGGGCGACCATGACGAGCGTGCTGCCGATGACGGTACGGGAGCGCAGGCGGACGACTATCTCGCGGCGCGCCACCAGGAGGATCGGCGGTATTGCAGTCACTTGAAGCACCCCGCGACTCCTGCCGCGACCAGCGTGGTCAGCGAGCAGACCGTGGCACGCGGGTAGTAGGGGCCCATGACCGCCGCCGTGGCCGCCGGGTCATTGGCCTGGGTCACGCGCCCGGGCGAGGAGGCGAAGCTCGGGTTCACCAGCATGAAGCGGAACATGAGGAGGTGCGTCGTGGCCGGCTGCGCCGCGGAGAAGGGCAGGAACGTGGTGTCCGCGACGCGCTCGATGGTGGCCCGCTGTGCTTCGGTTCCCAGCACGAAGGCATAGTCGCCGGCCGCGTCGAGCTTCACCTGGTCGTCGGCGCGACACCCGGTGTCGATGCCGCCCGAGGGCGTCAGGTTCATCACCGTGGGGAGCACCCCGGTCGCGAGCGCCATGCACAGGGACCAGTAGCGGACGTCCTCATTGGCGGCGGGCCAGGGGGAGGGATGCTCGCCCGTGGCGTGCGTCGGTGCCCTGGCCCGGATCACGACCACGTCGCCGGGACCGGGGGGCGTGAGGTAGGACAGGACGTACGGCGTGTCGACGTTCGGCGCGAGCGTGTCGATGCTGGCCTTGAAGAACTGGAGCTGGCCCACTCGCGGCGTAGCGGAAGGGTTCGGCGTCGGCGTCGCGGTCGGCGTCGGCGCGGCGGCAGACGCCGATCGTGGGGCGGTCAGGGGCGTGTAGAAGCTCGTGCAGGGCGCAAGCGACTCCGAGCGGCCCCCCTCCTGCAGCGTCATCGAGGGCAGTGGGATCTTCGAGGAGTCGCCGCCTGCAGGGAGGTACACGCGGTACACGAGGATTCCCCGCCCGCTGGTCGTGCCCGCCGGCGCGAGCGGAATCGTGTTCGCCTGGCCCGGCGCAACGTCCTCCCGCAGGGTCACCGTGAAGTGCCCGCCGGGCGCGGCCTGCCGCTGCCAGGGATTGACGCTGCCCGGGTCGGGGGCGATCTGGTAGTCGGTCAGCGTGGACCCCACGCCGTTGCGGGTGAACGGGGCGCCGACCCGGTCGTAGACCTGCAACGAGGCGTAGCGAGCATCGGGGAACGTGCCCGACAGGACGATGCGCAGGCCCGGCGCAACCGAGAAGGAGTCGATCCAGACCAGGTCCGCGGTGTCCGGGATCACCGTGTTCGCGGCGTAGGCATCGACCTCCTCCGGCCAGGCGCATTGCTGCGCACCCGCCAGCCCGGAAGCCGGAACGGCCGCCGAAGAGGAGGCGCCCGGAGACGCAGTTGTGGCGGGCGCGCACGCGGCAACGAGCGCGAGCGCGGCAAGGCCGAGGACGATGTCCTGCGCATGCCCCCATCGCCGGACACGTGGACCGGTTCGCCGCCCTGGTCTGGTGACCTCTTGGTCGGCTCGAGCAGCTCGCTCGCCGCCAGGGTCGGCGTGCATTGAACCCCCCGGGAGCATGTCGATTCAGCCTCTCAGTCCTGTTGCGAGGGCAAAGACGATCGTGGCCGCGAGCACCGCGTACCCGGCCACCGCAATCCGGTTTCCCCAGCGGCTGCGGTGGTTGATCCGGCCATACACGATGAGGATCACCGCGACCACCAGGGGCGGGATCAGGATCGGGTTATTCATCGCACGGTTCCTCCGAACTCAGGGAGTCAATGGCCCCGAGCGTGCCTGTCATCCGCCAGCCCGACGCGCACGGCGCGGGCCGGCCCGAGGTGCCGGGGTTCACGCACCCGCCTCGCTCTCCCCGATGACGTCGCGGAAGAGTTCGACGAGACTCGGCTCCGCGCGGCGGAACTCCCGCACGGGACCCGTGGCCAGGGCCGCCCGCAGGATCGCCTGGTCGTCGGCTCCAGGTGGCAACTCGAGCAGGACGCGCGAGCCGTCGGCACGAATGAGGGTCACGCCGTCGAGGGCCTCCGCCCAGCCCGGCGACGCCGCCGGCGCGTCGACCCACAGGCGCGCGGGACCTCCCCGCCGAAGCTCTTCGACCGTCCCGCACACGACGAGATGCCCCTTGTCGATGATCGCCACCCGGTCGCAGATGCGCTCGACGAGGTCGAGCTCGTGGCTCGAGAAGATGACGGGCAGACCGGCAGCCGCGCGCTCGCGCAGGACGGCGGTCATGACGTCCACGGCCACCGGGTCGAGTCCGGCGAACGGCTCGTCGAGGACGAGGATCTCGGGGTCGAACACGAGTGCTGCGGCGAGTTGAACGCGCTGCTGGTTGCCCAGGCTGAGCGACTGCAGCTCGGCGTCGCGCCGCTCCGCCAGGCCGAAGCGGTCCAGCCACACCGTGGCGGCCGCCCGCGCGTCGCGACCTGCCATGCCGTGCAGTTCCCCCAGGTACGCGAGCTGCTCGAGGACGCGCATCTTCGGGTAGAGCCCACGTTCCTCCGGCATGTACCCGATCCGCCGGCGAGCGGCGAAGTCGAGCTGCTTGCCATCCCAGCGCACCCTGCCGCCATCCGCGGCGAGCACACCAAGGACGATCCGCATGGTCGTGGTCTTGCCCGCGCCGTTGCGCCCGACGAAGCCGAAGAGCTCTCCCGCGTGGACACCGAAGCTGAGATCCTGGACGGCCACCACCTCGCCGTAGTGCTTGGAGATCCCGTCGATCTCGAGCCTTCGGTCGTCGGTCATCGTTCCCCCTTGCGTCTCATCGGTCTTCGCTGCCGGCCCGGACGCCCGTCGCCGGTCTGGAACCGAGTTGTTCGGGCTCGACACCAGGCGCGGTAGGCGACGCCCGGCCGCTCCGCGGCGGCAGCCGCCCCGCATCGCGCAACGCGCGCCGCAGCAGAAACTCGATCTGACCGTTCAGGCTGCGCAGGTCGTCGCCGGCCCAGGCGCGCAGCGCCTCCATCGTTCGCGGGTCCAGCCGCAGCAGGAACGGCTTGCGCTCGGCCACCGCCGCACTCCCCGGTCGGCTTACTGATACAAGCTGCCCGTGTTCACCACCGGCTGCGTCTCACGCTCACTGCAGAGCACGACCATGAGGTTGCTCACCATCGTCGCCTTGCGTTCCTCGTCGAGTTCGACGATGTGCTTCTCGGAGAGCTGGTCGAGCGCCATCTGGACCATGCTCACGGCGCCCTCGACGATCCGGGTTCGGGCGTCGATGATCGCTCCCGCCTGCTGGCGGCGGAGCATCGCGTTGGCGATCTCGGGCGCGTACGCGAGATGGCTGATGCGGGTATCCATCACCTCGATGCCGGCCCTCTGGAGGCGGCTCTGCACTTCCGTCTGAAGCTCGGTGCCCACCTCGTGCGGATTGCCCCGCAGGGAGAGCTCGCCCTCGGCATGCGCGTCGTACGGGTAGCTGGTGGTGAGCGTGCGGATGGCGGCTTCGGTCTGCACCTGCACGAACCCCGCGTAGTCGTCGACCTCGAAGAGCGCCTCGGCCGTGTCGACGACGCGCCAGACGACGACAGCGGCGATCTCGATCGGGTTGCCGTCGTGGTCGTTGACCTTGAGCCGCTGGCTCTCGAAGTTGCGCACCTTGACGGAGATGCGCGGCCGGCGGGTGAAGGGGTTGACCCACCAGAAGCCCTGCGCCCTGAGGCTCCCCGCGTACTGCCCGAAGAGCACGAGCGCCCGCGCCTCGTTGGGGTTCACCGCCGTCAGTCCGCGGTATCCGAGCCAGAGGACGATCGCCAGCGCGATGATCCCCAGGTCCAGAAGACTCGCGCCCGGCGAGCCCAGATGCGCCGCGTTGGCAATGTGGTACCAGATGGCAGCCAGCAGCACGAGAGTGCCGACGAGCAGCGCGAACAGCACCGGATACCCCGGGAGCGCCCGGCCTTCCCGTTCCTTGAGCATGAGCCCTCCCATCGGCTTCCTGCACGCGCGCCCGAGCGGTGCTCCGGCGCCCGACTATGTGATGCCGATATGATAACACCGAGATATAGCCTGCGACGTGCGCCGGCCAGCCCCTCGGCTGCCGGCACACGGCAGACGCAGCGGATCGGTCCCCGCCGAATCCCGGGGTCGCCGGCAGCGCGCGGACGTCAGGCTGACGGTCGCCTGCGGCCCTCGATTCCGCTCGGCAGGCCCTGCTGCCCGAGCGCGGTTATGCTGGTCCCGGTGCCTCCACCTGGCCCTCGCGCAGCGGGAATCGCGAGACGCAGGCCGGAGCGAGATCGGACCGGGGCGACTCCCGGCGGGGCACCCAGGAGGTCAGTGACGATGGCGAGTCTGCAGCGCGGTCCCCG
>JBJKRK010000255.1:0-6886 GCA_046704705.1 Candidatus Limnocylindrales bacterium
CCGCCCCGGCGTCCGATGTGGTTCGCGCTGCCGCCGCCGCAGTCCGATGGGCCGCCGCCCCGGCGTCCGATGTGGTTCGCGCGGCCGCCGCATCCCGCGCCGCTGCAGCCGGCGAGGTTGCGTCCGAGAGCAGTCGTTCGAAGGTCGCCGCGAACCGGCGCGCCGCTTCCCGGACGGAGGCGGTGGACGGCTGCTGTGCATCGGCCGCCCAGTGCGCCTCGCGGGCAATCGAGGCGATGCCGATGCCCGGCATGCCGCAGGGGTCGATCAACCCGAAGTCGCGGATGTCCGTCGTGATGTTCAGTGCGATCCCGTGGTAGCTCACCCCCTGCTCCACTCGGAGTCCGAGCGCGCCGATCTTGCGGGGCAGGGGGCCGTTCGGGTCGCACCACGCGCCGGGAAGGCCCTCGCGCCGGCCTGCCGCCACGCCGTACGTGGCGCACGTGTCGATCATGGCGCGCTCGAGGAGCCGCACGAACGGCTGGATCAGGAGCCCACGGTCTGCCAGCCTGACGATGGGATACGCGACCAGCTGACCAGGGCCGTGATACGTGACCTCGCCCCCCCGCTCCACGCGGATCACCTCGATGCCGCGTGCCGCCAGCAGCTCCGCCGGCGCCCGCACGTACGACTCGTCCGCGTGGCGTCCCAGGGTGAACACGGCAGGGTGTTCGAGCAGCAACAGCTGGTCCGGGATCTCATCCGCGATCCGCGCCGCGACGAGCGCGTGCTGCCGTTCCCACGCCGCCCGGTAGGGAACTCGACCCAGCCAGCTGACCTCCATGCGCATGCGGCCACGATACCAGTCATGTCGCCCCGCCGGCCGTCTCATGTCGCCCGCCGGTCGCCGTTCGTCGCCTCCGGGTTCCCGACCGGTCAGCCCGGCCCGACGGTGTGGCGGCACACCCGGAGAGCGCGGCGCAGGCCGCTCGGAGAGCGCGGCGCACGCCGCCCGGCACGGCGCACGCGCGGGGTCTCGGGGCTGGTAGAGTCTGTCACCGCCCGCTGAAGGAGGATCCCGTGCGCCACTTCCTTTCCGTTCTGCCGCTCGGTCCGGAGGGCCTGCGCGAGGCCCTCGAGCTTGCCCGGCGCATGAAGGCCGAGCCAGCTCCCTGGCGCTCGGCGCTCGCAGGCGGCAAGCTCGCGCTGATCTTCGACAAGCCATCCACTCGCACCCGCGTGAGCTTCGAAGCCGCGGCATGGGCGCTCGGGATGCTCCCCGTCATGCTCCGGCCCGACGAGTTGCAGGTCGGCCGAGGCGAGCCGCCGGCGGACACCGCGCGCGTGCTGTCCCGGTACGTCGACGTGGTCGCGGTTCGCACGTTCCGCCAGGCTGCGCTGGAGGAGCTGGCGCGCAATGCGACCATCCCGTTCATCAACGCCCTGACGGACGAGCACCATCCCTGCCAGGCGCTCGCCGACCTGATGACGCTGCAGGAGGAGCGCGGCACCCTCGCGGGCCTGCACCTCGCGTACGTCGGCGACGGCAACAATGTGGCCCACTCGCTGCTGGAGGCGTGCGCGCTGGCGGGCGTGCACATCACGCTCGCCACGCCAGAGGGCTACGAACCCGATGCGGACGTGCTGGCGGGGGCGCGCGAGGCGGCGGCGGCAACCGGTGGATCGGTCACCGTCGTGCATCGTCCAGCCGAGGCCGTCAGCGACGCCGACGCCGTCTACACGGACGTCTGGACCTCGATGGGTGAGGAGGCCGAGCGCGAGGCCCGTCGCCGCGCCTTCGCCGGCTACGTGGTGGGCTCGGAGCTCATGGCCGCGGCGCGCCCGGGGGCGATCTTCCTGCATTGCCTTCCCGCGCATCGCGGCGAGGAGGTCGAAGCGGCGGTCATCGACGGCCCGCAGTCCCGGGTCTGGGACGAGGCGGAAAACCGTTGGTGGACCGAGATGGCGATCGTCTACCTGCTCGTCTCGGAGAACCGCCGCATGCAGGGCTGAGGCCCCGCCTCGCGGGCGCCCGGCCGGTCACCCTTCCTTACCGGCCGGTCACACGTTCCCCTCCGGCCGGTCACCCTTCCTCTCGGACATACGGCACGCCGAGCGCCGCCGGTGTTCCGATCCGGCGCCGGGCGAGCGTGGTGGAAGCGGCCGCCAGGACGACCACCGTCATGGCGTACGGGAGCGAGGAGAAAAACTCCGAGGGCGCCTGCACGCCGTGGGCCTGGAGCGTGAAGCCCAGGCTCGAGAGTGCGCCGAAGAGATAGGCGCCGACCACCAGGAGGTCCGGCCGCCAGAACGCGAAGATCACCAGCGCGATGGCGATCCACCCCGCGCCGGCGGTGAGGCCGTCCGTCCAGATCGGGGCGATCGAAAGGGTGAAGTACGCGCCACCGAAGCCCGCCAGCACGCCGCCCAGGATGGTGTGTGTGTAGCGATAGGCCGTCACGTTGATCCCCATCGCATCCGCCGAGCGCGGCGCTTCGCCGACCGAGCGCAGGTGCAGCCCGATCCGCGTGCGGTAGAGGTAGAAGGCGGCAAGGATCACGAGCGCCCACGAGAGGTACACGAAGGGGTCCTGGTGGAAGACGATCGGCCCCAGGACGGGCACCCCGGAGAGCCCCAGGATGTCGACCTTGTTCAGCTGGTGGATTCCGTGCTGGCCGCCGATGTTCCAGACCTGCCCGGCATAGGAAGAGAGGCCGATCTCTCCCGCGAAGATCGTCAGCGCCAGCCCGGACACGATCTGGTTCACGCGGACCGTGATGGAGAGAAAGGCATGGATCAGGGCCATCGCGCCGCCCGCGACGCCGGCCGCGAGGAGCGCCACGATCAGCACGAGCCAGCCGGGACCGTGCAGCGTCTGCGACGCGAAGAACGCCGTGACGGCGCCCATCAACATCATGCCCTCGACGCCCAGATTGAGTACGCCGGAACGCTCCGCGAGCAGCTCGCCGAGGCCCGCGAGCACGAGCGGCGTGCCGTACGAGATCGCGGACACCACGATCGCGATGACGAGGTCGTAGTTCATGTCGCCGAAGGCCCCCTTTCGGCAGCCGACGGGCGCGGTGCGGCGCGACCGATGCGGATCCGGTAGCGCCCGAGCAGCTCCCCGCCGAGCACGCTGAACAGGATGATCCCTTCCATCGTCCCCACGAGCCCCGCCGGGAACGAGGGACCCTGCAGGGCGAACCCGGCATTGGTCAGGGCACCGATCAGGATCGAGACGATGACCACGGCGAGCGGGTTGTACAGGGCAAGCGCGGCGACCACGATCCCGGTGTACCCGTACTGCGCCTGCTCCAGGCCGCGCGGATCCAGGACGTGCCCGAAGTCGCCGATCTGGCTGGCGCCGCCCAGGCCGGCGATCGCACCGGACAGCGCCATGACCGCGACGATCGTCCGCTTCGTCCGCATCCCCGCGTAGGCAGCCGCCGCGGGGGAGTCGCCCATCACGCGCATCTCGAACCCGAAGCGCGTGAAGGCGATCAATCCCAGCAACAGCACGGCGAGCACCGTCCCGACCACGAACCCCAGCGGCAACTCGAAGGAGCCGAAATGCAGACCGGGCCAGGTCGCCGCCGCCCCGAGGATCTTGCCGGTTGGGAACACCAGCGCCGTCGGTGTCGTCAGGTCGCGCCAGTAGGACTGGCTGTCGTAGATCAGGAAGTACATGACCAGACCGGCGACGTAGTTGAGCATCAGCGAGGTGAGGATCTCGTTGGTGCGCAGGTAGGCGCGCAGGAGCCCCGGGATCATCGCCCAGAGCATGCCGGCCAGGATCCCCGCCAGCATCATCACCGGGATGAGCAGGACCGCCGGCAGCGCGCCGAAGAACAGCCCGGCGCCCGACGCGCCGATGGCGCCCATGTAGAGCTGCCCCTCGCCGCCGATGTTCCAGACCTTCATGCGGAAGGCGACCGCGACGCACAGGCCCGTGAACAGGAGCGGCGTGGAGTACACGAACGTGGCGGTCAGGGCCCCGGTGGACGTGAACGACGCGGCGTAGATCTCGCGGTATGTCGCGATCGGATCGTGGCCCGACAGGGCGAGCACGATGCCGGCAAGGACCGCGGCGATGGCAAGGGAGATGATCGGGAGCGCAATGCGCTGCCAGCGGGGAGTGTCCAGACTCCGCTCGATCGCGAACATCAGGCCGCCCCCGCCATCATCAGGCCGAGTTGCTCGTAGCTGGCCTGCGCGGTCTCCACGATCCCCACGACCCGCCCTTCGTAGAGCACGGCGGTTCGGTCGGAGAGCTCGACGATCTCGTCCAGGTCCTCGCTGATGAGAAGAATCCCCACTCCGGCCGCGGCGCTTTCGGCGAGCACGCCGTGCACGTACTCAGTTGCTCCGACATCGAGCCCACGGGTCGGCGACGCGGCGACGAGGACGCGAGGGCTCGAAGAGAGCTCGCGGGCGAGCACCACCTTCTGCACGTTCCCGCCCGAGAGTTGTCGCACGAGCGCCCGCGGCCCCCGCGCGCGAATGTCGAAGCGCTGCATGAGCGTCTCCGCTCGTGCGTCCGCCTGATTCATCAGCAGCACCGGTCCGGCGTGCGCCGCACCGCGGCGGTATGACTTCAACAGGAGGTTCTCGGTCAGCGACAGGTTCGGCGAGACGCCGGTCCCCATGCGATCCTCAGGAACGTATGCGACCCCGGCGTCGATGGCGGCGCGAGAGTCGCCTGCGCCGATCCGCTCCCCCGCCACGCGCACCGTTCCGGCGGTGACGGGACGCAGGCCCGCGATGACTTCTGCCAGCTCCCGCTGGCCGTTGCCGGCGACACCGGCGATGCCGAGGATCTCACCCGCGTGGACGGAGAGGGAGATGTCCTTCAGCGCTTCGATCCCGAAGTCGCCCAGTGCCGTCACATGCTCGAGCTCCAGCACGGCCGCCGGCGCGGTGGCCTGCTCGGATGGCGCCCGGGATGCCCGCGGAGCGACATCGAGCGCCATTTCGTGGCCCACCATCATGCGCGCCAGCTGGGCCGCATCGGTCTCGTGCGCCGCGACGGTGCTGATCGATTCGCCCTTGCGGAGAATCGTGATCCGGTCCGCGATGGCCAGGACTTCGGGCAGCTTGTGGGAGATGAACACGACCGTGCTGCCGCCAGCCACCATCTCGCGAACGCTGGCGAACAGCTGCTCCGTCTCCGAAGGAGTGAGCACGGTGGTCGGCTCATCGAGAATCAGGATGCTGGCGCCGCGGTAGAGTGCCTTCAGGATGTCGATCCGCTGGCGCTCCCCCAGGGAGAGCTGCCAGATTCTCGCCTGCGGATCCACGTGCATCTGGTAGCGTTCCGCGATCTCGGCGATCTCCGCCTCGATGCGCCGCGGGGAGTAGCCGAGGCCACGGTGGCGCGACCACCCGAGGACCACGTTCTCCGCGACGGTCAGGCTGTCCACCAGGCTGAGGTGCTGGTGGACCATGAAGATGCCGGCCGCCTGCGCCTCGTGCGGGGAGTGGAGCCGGGCGAGTTTCCCGTTGATGAATACGTCGCCCTCATCCGGCCGGTACAGGCCGGTGAGGATGTTGCAGAGCGTGGTCTTGCCGGCGCCATTCTCGCCCAGCAGGGCGTGCACTTCACCCCGCTTCGCCTCGAAGGACACACGGTCGTTGGCGACCACGCCACCCGCGAAGCGTTTCGTCACGCCGACGGCCGCCACCGCCGGGCTCGTGCCGGCGGTGGCGGTTTCGGCGGACGTGAGCCCCGCCCCGGGGAGAGTGCTCAACGTCGCTCCTCTGTGCGGTGGGTTGGACGCCGTCCGCGCCCGGACTAGCCCTTCGGGCTCCCGATCACTCCCTGGACGAACCAGCTGATCGAGTACTTGCTCAGGCCGGTCGGTGTGTACACCGGGAGCGTCGTGCCCGCCGGCACGCCGATCGAGCCGTTCTGCTCCGTGATGGGGCCGGTGAAGGGATCGAACGTGCCGGCCTTGATCTCGGCCTCCTTGGCCAGGATCGCCTGCTGCGTCGCCTGGCTCACCGACTTCCCGAACGGCGCCATGATGACGAAGCCGTCATCCAGGCCGCCGTAGTAGAAGTGGGTCTTCCAGGTGCCGTTCATCGCGGCCGCGATGTCGTTGATGTAGTACGGACCCCAGTTGTACGTCGTGGCGGTGAGCCACGCGTCGGGGGCGAAGGACTCCTGGTTCGAGTCGTAGCCTGTCCACTTGAGGCCGTTGGCCGCCGCAACCTGCCCGGTCGTCGGGCTGTCCTGGCCGTCACCGAGGACGTCGACGCCCGCCGCCACCAGGCTCTCCGCCGCCTGGCGCTCCTTGGCGGGGTCGAACCAGGTGTTCGTCCACACCACGCGGACCGTGGCATTGGGGTTCATCGAGCGCGCGCCCATGGTGAACGCGTCGATCTCGCGGATGACCTCGGGGATCGGGTAGGGCGCGACGAATCCGATCTTGCCGTTCTTCGTCGCCGCGCCGGCCGCCATGCCGGAGAGGTAGTCACCGTTCTCGCCGGCGCCGTAGTACTCGGCGAGGTTCGGGAGCTGCTCGGTGCCCGTGGCCTGCTCGAAGATGATGTTCGGGTGTACCTTCGCGGCCGCGACCAGCGAGTCCTGATAGCCGAAGGACGTCGCGAAGATCATGTTCGCGCCCTGGTTGATCAGCTGCGTGACCACCTGGGACGCCTGGGGACCCTCGGGAACGTTCTCCTTGTACAGCGTTTCGACGCGACCACCGAAGGCCTGCTGGACCTGCAGTCGCCCGACGTCATGGGCGTGTGTCCAGCCCGCGTCGCTCGGTGCGCCGACGTAGATGAACGCCACCTTGAACGGGTTGCTCGTGGTCCACTTGCTCATGGCATCCGGCGTCAGTGAGGGGACGGGCACTGCTCCGACCGGTGCGCTCGACGCGGGTGCCGCGGATGCCGGCGCTGCCGACGCGGGCGCCGCCGACGCGGGCGCCGCGGATGCCGC
>JBJKRK010000256.1:0-8509 GCA_046704705.1 Candidatus Limnocylindrales bacterium
CTCGCCCTCGCGCCTCCCGCTAGACTCCGACCTCGTGAGCACCCAGCCCCCGCGCCGGCGGCGCAGCCTTGCCCTGGCGATGGCCGTGGCGTGGCTGCTTGCGGCCGGCGTGATCGCCGTCGGAGGAGCCGGACTCGTCTCCGGCGCCCAGCACTTCCCGGGTGATGCGACGCGCCCCGAGCTGACCTGGCGGGCCGACCAGGCAGCGACTGCCGCGCTCCGCCGCCTGGACGCCTCGTTCGCCTCGCTGAGTCAGACGGTGAACTCGCTCGGGGACGATGCTCGAACAGCGCTCGCCGACCTCGTGGCGCGCCGGGACGACCTGCTGACAGCGGATCTCAAAGAGGGCGATGCGCTCGCCGGCCAGATCGACACGGCGCTCCGCTCGCTGGAGCCCGCCCTGGCCGGTGTGCCATATGCGAACCAGCCGGATCGACTCGGGACAGCGGCCCGCGCACAGCTCGGCGCGGCGCGGACCGCGGTGGATGCCGCCGCGCAGCTGCCGTCGCTGTGGCGCTCCCTGACGGCGGCCACCGAACCCGCCGTGCAGGTGACGCAGGCGCTGCTGGCGCATGATCAGGCCGCGCTCGCGGCGGTGCGCGATGGTTCGGCGGGTCGGTACGCGCAGGCGCTGGATGAACTCAAGCAGGCAACGGACGAGCTCGACACGGCGACACGGATCAGAGACCAGCTGCAGACCACCGTCGACGTTTCCACCCTCAGCACCTGGATCGAGCGGAACGCCGCGTACGACACGGCGCTGCAGCGCCTCTACTCGGCGGCGGAGAAGGCCAACGGCCGGGCGACGCAGGCCGTGCAGACGGCGCTGACCGCTGTCCGGCAGGCCCAGGCGAATCTCCCGCCCGACACCCGGGGCCTCGTCGTGATCATGGGGGACCTTGCCCAGGGTGGCCTGAACCAGACGGTGATCAGCATCGAGCAAGCACGGGGCGACCTTGCACGCGCGGTGACGGCGCTACACTAGGCCCCCGTCCGAGCCGGCGACTCGAACACCCCGCCATGCGCCCCCCGCTGCATGCCGGAGTCGGCTCGTGCTGTTGCCCTGCGCCCCGGGCACGGTGCCGTCGCGCCGAGCGGCGCAGCCGGGGCCACGCCAGCGGCTGTCGAGCCGGCGCTGGCAGTCGGGATCCAGCCCCTGATGGTGGACAGCAAGGAGAAGCGAGCGCGATGCAGGTCCGAGTGGTGGCCGATCAGCCGTGGAATGTGCAGGCGGACGTCCTCGTGCTGCCCCTGTGGAGCGACGAGGCGCCGGGGGTCGATACCGAGTTGCTCGCCGAGATCGATCGGCGGCTCGAGGGGGCGCTCGGCGCATACCGACGCTTCGGTGAGCTGCGTGACAAGGAGCACGATACCGGCCTCTTCCAGGGGCGTGGGCTGGCGGCCGCGTGGCTGCTCGGCGTGGGCGTGGGCGCGCTTGCGAGCTTCGACCAGCGCGCGGCGCTGCGCATGGGGGCCACGGCGGAGCGCCGGCTGGCCGGTCGGCCCGTGCGGCGCATCGCGTTCTGGCTGCCGGCGGCGCTGCGGTCGCGTCCGGACATGGCTCCGGCGGACCTGGCCATGCTCGTGACCCGTGGGGTCGTGGAGGGAAGCTACGACCCCTCCGCGTTGTACCGCCACGACCACGAGGAGGCGCCTCCGCAGCTCGACGAGCTGGTCCTGATGGCGCCGGGCGACGACACGGCGGCGCTGCAGGCAGGCGCAGAGCGTGGCCTCGTCCTGGGCGACGGCGCCCGCGTCGCGCGCGATCTGGCCCAGCGATCGTCCAACGACGTCAGCCCGGAGGTGCTGGCGGACGAGGCGACGGCGCTCGCCCACCGATACGGGCTCGACGTCGACGTCTTCGGGCCGGAGAAGGCAGCCGAGCTCGGCATGGGGATGTTCCTCGCGGTGGGACGCGGCAGCGACAACCCGCCGCGCTTCATCGTGCTGCGCAATGGCGCTCCGGGGGCGAAGGACCGGCTGGGGCGCCACCTGGCGCTCGTGGGGAAGGGCGTGACGTTCGACTCCGGCGGGCTCAGCCTCAAGCCGCCTGACCGGATGGAAGAGATGAAGATGGACAAGACGGGCGCGTGCACGGTGATCGCGGCGCTCGTCACCGCCCGGCGCCTCGCCCCCGACCTGCCGCTGCTGGCCGTGGCGCCCGCCGTCGAGAACATGCCCGGTCCACACTCGACACGTCCCGGCGACATCGTGACCGCGCTCAACGGCAAGGTCGTCGAGGTGCAGAACACGGACGCCGAGGGTCGCCTGATCCTCGGCGACGCGCTGACGTACGCGGAACGCCTGGGGGCGACCCACCTGGTCGATGCCGCGACGCTCACGGGCGCCGTCGAGCGGGCGCTCGGCAAGCAGATCAGCGGTGCATTCGGAACGCCCCAGGCCTGGTACGACGAGGTGGCCGCGGCAGGCGCCCGGCAGGGCGAGCGCTACTGGCAGCTGCCGCTGCTCGAGGACTACCGCCCCGACATGGACAGCTGGTACGCCGATTTCCCCAATAGCGGGAGCGCCGACGGCTCACTGGTGAAGAGCGCCCTGTTCCTTCGAGAGTTCGTCACCCGGCCCTGGGTTCACCTGGACATCGCGGGTTCGGCGTACCTGCGGAAGGCGACCGCGTGGGCGCCGCGAGGAGCGACGGGGGTCGCGCACGCGACGCTCGTGGAGCTCGCGCTGGCCGGCGCGTAGGCGTCGCGGGCCGGGGTCGCCTCCGAGAGTCCAGCCAATCCGAGAGTCCAACCAAGGGGACATGCACGGCCAGGACCACCGGGGGGTGGACGGAGCCGGTGCGCTCGCGCACCATGCGAGCGCATGAACGGATCGACGCTCGACGCCGCGGCCGTGTTGTTCGGCGCAGGCGGTGCCGTCTGGGGTCTCGCCTGCGACCGGCTTGCCACACGCTGGCCGGAACACGAGGAACCCGCGCGGCGGCACCTCGACTGGCGCACGTTCACCGTCGTGGCCGCCGGCGCCATCGCCTTCGGGTCGCTGCCCGGCCGGTACGCTTCGGCGCGCGACCTGCTGGTGCTCGGCGCGTACTTCGCCGTGCTCCTCGTGCTCATGGCGACCGATCTCGATCAGCGTCTGCTGCCCGATGAGCTAACGCTCGCGCTGGTGCCCGCTGGACTGATCCTGCTCCTCGCGGGCTGGAACCCGCTGCTCGCGGGCAAGTCGCTGGGCGTGGAAAGCGGCCTGGCCGCGGCGGTCCTCGCCCCCGTCTTCCTGGCCGTCACGGGCTACCTGTTCCGCGGGGCACTCGGGATGGGCGATCTGAAGCTCTCCGTGGGGCTGGGGCTCTTCAGCGGGCTTTCCGCGCTCGTTGCCGGCTTCGTGCTGGCGGCCCTGGCAGCCGGCGTCGTGCTCGTCGTGCTCCTCGCCGCGCGTCGCATCGGCCTGCGGAGCGTCATTCCGTTCGGCCCGGTGCTCATCGTGGCGGGTTTCCTGGCCGTGCTGCGCGGCCCGCTGGCCTGACGGCGGCGCGGCGGCGTTGGAGCGTGCGGTATCATGCGGGCCAGCCGGAGTCGTTCCTGCGGTCGTGCCTCGCACGGACGGCGCACCACCGGCGGGCGTAGTCCAGCAAGCGCCAGCTGGCGCCGACAGGAGTCTGCCTGCACGATGATGCGAGCCTGATGCGCCGCCTCCGTCCCCAGCACGGGGTCCGCAACGCCCTCGTCGCCGTCCTGCTCATCGTTCCCCTGCTGTTCGTGTCGCTCGGCAGCGCCGTCTCTGTGCGCGCCAGCGATCCGCTGACGGAGGCGATCAACGCGCAGAAGGCCCTGCAGCAGCGCATCGCGACGCAGCGCAAGCAGATCAGCCAGCTGCAGACGGAGCAGGCCAGCCTCTCCTCGCTGCTCGATGCGACCACGCGCCAGCTGAACCAGATCAACGCGAACCAGGCACAGGTCAAGCAGCAGGTCCAGGAGGCCAGCGCGGCGCTCGACAAGGTCCGCGCGCAGTACCTGACCCTCGTCGGGCAGGTCAACCACCTCGACTGGGAGCTCTCGCAGCTCGACTCGGACATCAGCGACGGGCAGGCCCAGCTCGCGCAGACGAAGCAGGTGCTCGCGCAGCACCTGGCGGATGCGTACAAGACGCAGCAGACCGGCCTCCTCGATCAACTCCTCTCGTCGCACTCCTTCGCGGACGTGCTGGCCAACGTGGCGTACTACCTGAGCTACGGGGCGCAGGACGCGCAGATCGCCCAGCAGATCGAGCAGCAGCAGGCGAACCTGCAGCAGCTGCAGCAGGAGACGCTCGTCACGCGTGCCCAGACCCAGCAGACCCGGCTGGCCGTCAACTCGCAGAAGGCGACCATGACGCAGCAGCGTGACGCGCTCATCGCCACGCAGGACAAGCTGGCCAAGCTCGAGGCACAGACCAAGTCACTGCAGGCCGCGCGCGCGGCTGCCTTCAACAAGGTCGCGAAGACGAAGGCACAGGCGGCCAAGGTGCTGGCCGACGAGGAAGCCTCGCTGCAGGCGCTGAAGAAGAAGATCGACGAGCTCGTCGCGCAGCAGCGAAACATCCCGTCCGTCTACAACGGGACGTTCATCTGGCCGATGCCCGGGGTCGTCACGCAGGAGTTCGGCTGCACCGGGTTCATCGCCGAGCCGCCGCTCGGCAACTGCGCGCACTTCCACATCGGCATCGACATCGCCGCCCCGATGTACACGCCGATCCGCGCGGCCGGCGACGGCACGGTGATCTTCGTCGGGCCCAATCCGTACGACCCCCCGTACGCCCGGGCGTGGATCGTGATCATCGCCCACTCGCAGAACCTGCTCACGTGGTACGCCCACATCGACAACGCCGTCCATCCGCCGGTGGTGGTGCGCGGCGAGGTCGTGCATCAAGGGCAGGTCATCGCGTACGAGGGAGATACCGGCAACAGCACCGGACCGCACCTGCACTGGGGCGTGGAGCTGAACGGGCAGTTCGTGAACCCGCGGCTGTTCCTCTGAGCGCCATGGCGCGGGCACCCGTGAGCGCCATCGCGCGTGCCGGTACCGCCGGGTTTCGCTCCTGCCGGACGTGGTGCGGCCGGCGCCCTGCCGGCGCCGTCGGCGGGTGACGGCGCGGGTGGTGCTGCAATGGGCCCGCGCGGCATCTCCTGGGGGCGAGCGGCAACATCGGGGTAGGCGGGCCGCATCGCGCGCTGTAGGATCGGTGTCGTGAAGCGAGTGCTTGCGATGGTCCTGGCCGGCGGAGAGGGCGAGCGCCTGTCGATCCTTTCGGGCATGCGCGCGAAGCCGGCCGTTCCATTCGGCGGCAAGTACCGCATCATCGACTTCACCCTGAGCAACTGCGTGAACTCCGACATCGACAACGTCGTGGTGCTCACGCAGTACAACCCACATTCTTTGAACGACCACATCGGCGCGGGCCGGCCGTGGGACCTCGATCGCAGCACGGGCGGCGTCCGGCTGCTGCAGCCGTACATCGCGCGCGGGCGCCCCAGCGAGTGGTACCGGGGGACGGCGGACGCGGTCCTGCAGAACCTGCAGGTGGTGCGGGAGGCGCCGGGCGACCTGGTCCTCATCCTGGCGGGCGACCACGTCTACAAGATGGACTACCAGCCGTTCCTGGCGTACCACCGGCGGCGGCGGGCAGATGTGACGGTTGCCGTCAGGCCGGTCCCCATCGGCGACGCGCACCGCTTCGGGATCCTCGCGCTGGACGACTCCGACCGCGTGGTGGAGTGGCAGGAGAAGCCCAAGGCCCCGCGGAGCGACCTGGCCAGCATGGGCATCTACGTCTTCTCCAAGCGGGCCCTGCTGCGCTGGCTCGACGAGTCGACCCTCGACTTCGGGCGGGATGTCCTTCCGGCCATGCTCGCGGGCGGCGCGCGGGTCTTCGGATACCGCTTCGACGGGTACTGGCAGGACGTCGGCACCGTGGAGACCTACTGGCAGGCGAACATGGACCTGCTCGACGAGCACCCGCAGCTCGACCTGTACGATCGGGAGTGGGTGATCCACACGCGCTCGGAAGAGCGGGCACCGGCGAAGATCGGTCCGACCGCCAGCATCCACCGCAGCCTGATCAGCCACGGCTGTGTCGTGTACGGCACCGTGGAGCACTCCGTCCTCTCGCCCGGCGTGCGCGTGGACATCGGGGCGGTGGTCCGGGACAGCATCGTGATGTTCGACACGGTGATCCGGGCCGGCGCGATCGTCGACCGGGCCATCATCGACAAGGAGGTCTCGATCGGGCCGAACGCCGTGATCGGGGAGGGGGACGATCTTCAGGTGCCCAACCGGCTCGAGCCCGCGCGACTGAACGCCGGGATCACCGTCGTGGGCAAGCGCGCCGTGGTCCCGCGGGGGGTGCGCGTCGGGCGCAATGTCCGGATCGGCCCGGGCGTCCGTGCGCTCGACTACACGGGGCGGGTGCTCCACAGTGGCGCCAGCGTCGACGTTCGCGAGGACGGCGCGGCGCCGAATGGCGCCCGGCAGACGCCGCGACATCAGCGCGCGGGTGGCGTCCCCAGGCAGGAGCCCGTGGCCGTGGGCCCCGGAACGATTCCGGCGGCACGCGAGTAGCCCTGCCCGGCCCCGCCGCCTGGAACAGGCCACGGGGCAGGCAGTCCCCTCGATTGGCACCGGTGGGCCCCTGCTACACTCGCCGGGACACGCGGGGCACGGTTGGCCTGGGCTGACGGAGCGTGTCGTCCGCACTGGGAGAACAGCGAAGGGTGAGAGCTGTCATCGTGGTGGACATGCTGCGGGGCTTCCTCGAGGCGGGCCATGCGCTGTACGGCGGGGAGGCGTGTCGTGCCATCCTGCCGGCCACCCGTCGCCTTCTGGAGCGTGAGCGCGCGGATGGATCGCTCCTCGTCTTCCTTGCCGACACGCACGATCCCCACGACGCCGAGTTCGAGATGTTCCCGCCCCACTGCGTGCGTGGCACGCCCGAGTGCGAGATCGTGCCCGAGCTGGCGGACCTGGCGACGGAGGCGATCGTGATCCCCAAGCGGCGCTACAGTGGCTTCTACGACACGCCGCTCGAGCGCGTGCTGCGCGAGCACCGAGTGGACGACGTGGTCGTGGTGGGAGTGATGACCGATATCTGCGTGCTGCATACGGCGGCCGATCTGCGTAACCGCGATCTGCCGGTGAGCATCCCTCGCGACTGCGTGGCGTCATTCGACCGCACCCAGCACGAGTTCGCGCTGCACCATCTGGCTGCCATCCTGGGGGCGCACGTGACAACCGGCGACGAGCTGGCGCACCCGCCGGCCGTGCCGGCAGGGTCCCGCTGAGGCCCCGGCGGTGAGCGAGCTCAACATGCCCCTTCGGCGGCCGTCGGTGGCGATCCTCACGGGCCAGTCTGCGGACGTGTACTTCGCCCGCGCCCGGCAGATCCTCGAGCGCGAGGGCCTCGACCCCGTCGTGGTGATGGAGGTCTTCACCCGCCAGTCGGGGATCCTCTGCGGCATCGACGAGGCGAAGGTCCTGCTGGCGCACGCACTCGCCGACGCACCACCCGAGGAGACCCTCGTCGAGGCGCTCTCCGACGGGGATAGCTTCGCCGAGCGTGAGGTGGTCCTGCGCATCCGCGCCCGCTACCGGCGCTTCGGTCTGTACGAGACGGCGTTCCTCGGCATGATGGCCCAGGCCACCGGCTGGGCCACCGCCGCGCGGGCGTGCGTCGAGGCGGCCGCACCGCAACCCGTGATCAGCTTCGGCGCTCGACACGTCCACCCCGCGGTGAGCGACACGCTCGACTATGCGGCGGTGATCGGCGGGTGCATCGGCGCCTCGACGCCCGCGGGCGCCCGCCTTGCGGGCCTCACCCCGACCGGCACGATGCCGCACTCGCTGATCCTCATCTTCGGCGACACGGTGCGAGCCGCGGAGGCCTTCGACCGCGACATGGAGGCCGACGTCCCGCGCATCGTCCTCGTCGACACGTTCAAAGACGAGGCGGAGGAAGCGCTGCGCGTCGCGCGCACGCTCGGTGATCGGCTCTTCGGCATCCGCCTCGACACCCCGGCGGAGCGCGGCAGGGTGACCCCGGAACTCGTGACCGAAGTGCGCGCCCGGTTGGATCTGGAGGGCTTCCACCACGTCCGGATCACCGTGAGCGGCGGCCTGACCCCGGATCGGATCTCGTTCTTCCGCGAGCGCGGCGCGCCCGTGGACTCGTATGCCGTGGGCAGCTACATCGCGGGCGCCGCCCCGATCGACTTCACCGGTGACCTGAAGGAGATCGACGGCACTCCCGTGGCGAAGCGCGGGCGGTTGCCCGGGCTCACCCCGAGTCCCCGCCTGCAGGCGGTGGACCTCGCAGCGCTCCGCGGAGGGTAAGCGCTTCCCTCACCGATGCGCGCGGGCCCGGCGGGGAGCTTCCGCTGTCGCGTCCCGCGTGGGAACCCCCTGGCGGCGGGCACAGGAGGCGTGGCGGCTGCCTGTTCGTGCAGCGCGGCCGTGACCGTGGGGCGCGGCCGTGACCGTGTGGCGCGGCCGTGGCAGGATGATGCCATGCGGAGGCG
>JBJKRK010000257.1:0-4259 GCA_046704705.1 Candidatus Limnocylindrales bacterium
GCCCGCAGCGCGGCGACCAGCTCGGCCCGCGCATCCTGTGCCCGCGCGAGCGCGGACGGCGCGGCGCGCGGGACAGGCGCCGGGACCGTGACCGCCGCCGTGAGCTCGGCCGCCAGCTCGAACTTCGAGCGCTCGTCAGCCTGCAGCTCGCCTCCTGCCTCGAGCGCCGCGGCGAGGCGGTACAGCATCGCCTCCTCGCCGGCGGCGAGTTCGGCCTCGAGCACTGTCCGGCTCCCCACGACCTCACCGTCCCGCACCACCTCGAGGTCGTCCAGGCTCATCTCGATGGTCGCGGCCTCGCCCACCAGGTCCCGGCGGTGCCGTGTCTGGCGCACGCGGAAGCGCTCGCCGATGGCGCCGCCCGCCGCGTACTCCAGGAGCGTGCTGCGCGCATCGCTGGGCGGCCAGGCGGCCGGGTCGACTCCCTCGATCGCCGGCCCCGTGAGCTCGGTGCGCCGGTGGAGCGCCGCGAGCTCGCCGGCCTCCCGCCGCAGCGACTTCAGCTCGATGAGCGTCTCGTCGCCGGTCCGCCGGAGACGTGCGGCGAACCCGGCCCGCTCCAGCGCGCGGTCGGCCGTGTCCAGGTAGCAGTCCTCCATCACGACCGTCCGCTCCGGGCCGGCCTCGAGCTCCGGCAGCAGTGGCTCCCGCAACCGGGCCTCCAGGGCAGCGCGGTCGAGGACCGTGTACTTCAGCTCGACCTCCACGGGCGCCACGTCCGTCATGACGCCGGCTCGACCGAATGCCGCGCCCGGGCCATGAGCGTCTCGAATGTGTCGATCGCGGTCGGGTGGTCGGCGAGCTCCTCGGCGCGGCGCCAGATCCCGTCGGGTTCCAGCTCCCAGGCGCGGCGATCGTCGGCCAGCATCACGTCCAGGGTCTCGCGCAGTCGGCCCTGCAACCCCGGATCCTCCACCGGCGTCACGACCTCGACCCGCCGGTCCAGGTTGCGCTCCATGATGTCGGCCGAGCCGATGTAGTACTCCTCGTTGCCCCCGTTGCGGAAGTACAGGATGCGCGAGTGCTCCAGGAACCGGCCGATGATCGAGCGAACGCGGATGTTCTCGCTCACGCCCGCGATCCCCGGGCGGAGCGAGCAGATGCCGCGCACGAGGAGCTGGATCTCCACGCCCGCCTGGCTGGCCCGGTACAGCGCCTCGATGACCGTGGGGTCGACGATGGCGTTCACCTTCAACACGATCCGGGCGTCCTCGCCCGCCGCCCGGTGCTCCACCTCGCGTTCGATGAGGCGGATGATCGCGTCCCGCAAGCCGTACGGCGCGACCAGGAGGCGGCGGAAGGTGTGCTGGCGCGACAGGCCGGTGAGGAAGTTGAAGATGTCGGCCACGTCGCTCGCCAGCTCCGACCGGCAGCTCAAGAGGCCGAGGTCGACGTACAGGTGGGCCGTGTTGCGGTTGTAGTTGCCCGTGCCGATGTGGACGTAGCGGCGCAGCCCACGGCCTTCCCGGCGCACCACCAGCACCGTCTTCGAGTGCGTCTTCAGCCCGACGATGCCATACACGACGTGGGCCCCGGCCCGTTCGAGCGCGCGTGCCCAGCCGATGTTCGCCTCCTCGTCGAAGCGGGCCTTCAGCTCGACCAGCACGACCACCTGCTTGCCCAGCTCGGCGGCGCGGATCAGCGCGCGGACGATCGGCGAGTCGCCGCTCGTCCGGTACAGGGTCTGTTTGATCGTCAGCACATCGGGGTCCATCGCCGCCTGCTCGAGGAACCGCTCGGTCGAGGCGGCGAACGACTCGTACGGGTGGTGCACCAGGATGTCGCCCGCCCGGATCGCGCCGAAGACGTCGAGCTCGTCTCCCTGCGCCGTGGGCGCCAGGCGGGGCGGCGTGACGGGCTGCCAGGGCACCAGGTGCAGCTTCGGGAGGTCGAGGTCGGCGATCGTGGCCAGGGCCGTCAGGTCGAGCGGCCCCGAGATCTGGTAGCAGTCGGTCGCCGTGAGGCCGAGGCCCTGCTGCAGGAACGCGCGCGTCTCGGCGGGCATCGACCGCTCGACCTCCAGGCGCACCGCCTCGCCGAAACGACGCCGGCGGAGCTCCTCCTGGATCGCCAGCAACAGGTCGTCGGCCTCGTCGTCCTGGATCGCGATATCGGCGTTGCGGGTGACCCGGAACAGGTGGTGCTCGAGGATCTCCATCCCGGGGAAGAGCAGGTCGAGGTTTGCCGCGATGACCTGCTCGAGGAGGATGTACGTGCGCACCCCGACCTCGAGCAGCCGCGGCAGGACGGGCGGCACCTTGATGCGGGCAAAGCGGCGTTCGCCGGTCTCGTTGTCCCGGACCGTCACGGCGAGCGAGAGCGACAGGTTGCTGATGTACGGGAACGGGTGGCCCGGGTCGACTGCGAGCGGCGTGAGCACGGGGAAGATCTCGTCGACGAAGCGCTGCCTGAGCTCGCGATCGCGTTCCGCCCGCTCCTGGTACGAGACGACGCGGATCCCGTGCTCCGCCAGCTCACGCTTCGCGTGCGCAAAGGTGGCGGAGTGGGTCGCGAGCACGGGCTCGAGCTTCGCCCGCACGGCGCGCAGGGTCTCGGCGGCGGTCAGGCCCTCCGGCGAGGGCGTGGAGCGTCCGGCGGCAACCTGCTGCTTCAGCCCCGCCACCCGCACCTGAAAGAACTCGTCGAGGTTGCTGGCGAAGATCGACAGGAACCTCACCCGCTCGAGCAGCGGATTGCGATGGTCGGTCGCCTCGTAGAGCACGCGCTGATTGAAGTCGAGCCAGGAGAGCTCGCGGTTGGTGTACGGGAGCGCAGGCTCACGCTGGCCGCGGGGTGCACGGCGGGACGCGGCGCGGGGCGCTGCCATGGGCCCGCTCCTCAGGAATCGGGGATGTAGCGGCGCTCGCCGGTGACGGGGTCGAACCAGACGCGCATCCGCTCCCCGGTGGTGGGATCGTCGAAGACTTCATCGGTGCGCTGGAGGCGCCCGTGGTCGGTCGCGCGCGAGCGGTAGCGCTCCTGCTCGTAGAGCGCGACGAGCACGACGACCGCACCGGCGATGAACACCGCCAGGCCCCCGGGAGGGTCGCCTGCCAGCAGCACGCCGACCCCGATCAGACAGAGCAGCGCGCCGAACGCACCGAAGACGGCACGCACAGTCCGCGAGAAGTCCGTGGTGCCCATGCCGTCCGCCCTCACTTCCCCTGTCCCGACCGCGGCGTCAGGTGCCGGTCTGGTCGGGCTCGACCACGACCGCCGATCCGTACGCGACGATCTCGGTCATGTAGCCGCCCATGTCCGAGCTGTCGAAGCGCATGCTGATCACGGCGTTCGCCCCCAGCGCCGTGGCGTTGGCGACCATGCGATCGACGGCGTGGCGGCGGGCATCCTCGAGCAGCTCGGTGTACTCCTTGATCTCGCCGCCCACGATCGAGCGCAGGCCCGCGGCGATGTTGCCGGAGAGGCCGCGGCTGCGCACCACCACGCCGAAGCAGTGTCCCTTCGTCTCGACCACGTGGTGTCCGGCGATCCTGTTGGTCGTGCTGATGATCACGTGCCGCGTTCCTCGCTGGCGGGCGCGCCGGCCGCTGCGGCCGCGCGTCGCGCCTGGTCCTCCGGGCAGGGGCAGTTTGCCCGCAGATGCTCGAAGGTGTAGTAGCCGGTATGGTGGCCATCTCCCCAAGTGGGGGCGATAGCGTACGTGCCCACGAGCTGGATGTCGACAAGCTGCGTCTGGGCCGGCGTGAGCGTCGGCTGCGAGTCGAGCCAGCCCGGCGAGCCCGCCTCGCCGCGGCAGTACGCGCAGGGGCAGAGCCAACGCAGCGACACGGCGTCGTAGACGGTCCGGTGCCCGTCGGCCCACTCGATCTCGAGCCTCCCGGCCGCGCGATCAGCATGGATGCGCACGGGTGAGAGGTACTCGTCGCCGCGCACGTACGAAGATGGCATGGCGTGGATTCTAGTCGGCGCGTGCATGCGTCGAACGGCCCTCGCGCGGCGCAGGTGGGTGGGTGCCACGGACGCCCCTGGCGCGCAGCCGGTGCGGACCGCGGGCCCACGGATGGCGCAGCCCGTCGGGAAACGCGCCCTGCCGGTCGGGCTCAGCCCGAGCCCGGCTCGAGAGGAAGCCGGAGCAGGAGCGTGAGCGCGCGGCGGCGCACGGCGACCGTATCCCGCCCGGCCGCCGCGTCGCCGACCGTGGCATCGGCCGGCACGCCCGCAGCCAGCACGCTCGCGGCCGGAATCGCCCGCCACTGGCTGCTCCGCACGCCGGGCAGATAGGGCGAGTCGCGCCGCTT
>JBJKRK010000258.1:0-7943 GCA_046704705.1 Candidatus Limnocylindrales bacterium
CTCGAGCGCGTCGGCGATCTCCTCCACGGCCATGGGGCGGCCGGCGAGCAGCCCAACGATCCGCAGACGCGACGCGTCCGAGAGTGCCTTGAGCGTACGGAGCAGATCGGGATCCATGCGCACAGGATGCCAACTGATTTGATATCCGTCAAATCGCACGGCCATCGACTACCATCTGCGCCATGGATGGCGATTCCCTGGCGGCGCTGAACGGGCGACGTATCGGCCCGCACCTCCCGTTGCGGGGCAACATGGTGAAAGCCGCCGGGCGCGCGCAGGAGATCGGCGCGACGGCGCTGCAGATCTTCAGCGACAACCCGACCGCCTGGCGGCGGCGCAGCAATCCGCCCGACGATCTCGTCGGGTTCCACGAGCGGCTGCGGGCGGCCGACATCGGCCCTCTCGCGATCCACGCCCCGTACTTGATCAACCTGGCCGCGCCGGACGAGGTCTGGGAGCGCTCCGTGACGACGCTCGCGGGTGAGCTCGCCATGGCGGCCCGGTACGGCGCCGCGTTCCTCAACGTGCACATCGGGTCGCATCGCGGCAGCGGCGACGACGCGGGCCTGCGGCGAATTGGAGCGGGAGTCGCGCGCGTCCTGGCGGAGGTGCCCAGCCGGGCGCTGCCTGAAGCGCGGGGGCACAGCACCATGGGGCCCGAGGCGCGGACGCGCAGTGGAGCACCTGGACCTCACGGGTCGGACGCAGCGCGGCCCGAGGCGCAGGCGCGTGGAGGGGCAATGCCCGGGGGCCAGTCCACTGGCGAGGGCGACGGCGTCACCGCGGTCGACGAGCACGTCCCGCTGCTGGTCCTGGAGAACTCGGCGGGCGGCGGCGATGGGATGGGCTCGACCGTGGAAGAACTCGCGCGCATCCTGCAGGCGATCGACTCGGCCGGTGGAGATGTCCGTCGCGTCGGGTTCTGCCTGGATACGGCGCACGCCTGGGCAGCCGGATACGAGATCTCGCAACCCGAAGAGACCGACCGCCTGCTCGAGATGCTCGACGCGCAGGTAGGGCCTGAGCGCGTGGTGATGCTGCATTTGAACGACTCGAAGGCGGGTCTCAACTCGCACCTCGACCGGCACGAGCACATCGGCGCCGGCATGATCGGCCCGCGGGGCATGGAGCACCTGCTGCGTCACCCGCGCCTCGCCGCAGTCCCGTACTACCTGGAGACGCCCGGGATGGACGAGGGCTACGACGCGGTGAACATGGATCGGGTGCGACGCCTGATCGGGGGGCTGCCGCTGGAGCCGCTCCCCGCCGAGCCGTCGCGGGAGCAGCGTGGCCGCCGGCAGGGGCGACGCGGTTCGGACTGATCCGGTGGGGGCGACAACGCCTGCGGCGGCGCGGGGCAGCCTGGACGTCGCGTTCGGGCAGCAGCTCGCGCGCCTGACCGCCCGCTCGACGGAGCTCGCCAGGCGCTGGCAGCGGCCGATCGACATCGTGCTCTGGACGATCTCGGGTGTGGGCTATCTGATCGCGGCAGCCACCCTCATCGTCTTCGCGCACGCCGCGGTAGAGATCCACAACGGCGCACCGGTCATCACGGGGGGCGCCGCCGGCTGGGACAGCTACTCGACCTGGCTGGCCAGCGCGCACTTCCGGGCCGGCCAGGCCGTGTACCCGGTGGGCCCGAACCCTGGAATCGGCGAGATCTACTACCCGCCGCTGTACGTCGAGCTGACCAGCCCGCTCGGCCTCCTTCCCTGGCCCGTCTTCGCCATCCTGGCGCGGCTCGTCGAGTTCCTCGCGCTCCGGGGCCTGGCGGGATCGTGGCGGGCGACCGGGATCTGGCTCCTCTATCCGCCAGTGCTCATGGAGGTGAACATCGCGAACATCGTCCTGGTCACGGCGCTCGGCACGAGCCTGGCCCTGCGCGGCAGGCCCGGCCTGCTTCCCATCGCGGCACTGCCCAAGTTCGCACCCGGCCTCGCGCTTCCCGCCGTCTGGTTCCTGTCGCCGGCGCGGATGCGGCGCCGTCTGATCGCCGCTGCGGTGCTGCTCGTCGCGGCGGCGGCCGCCTCGTTCGCCATCGACCCCGCGCTGTGGTCGGCCTGGGCGAGCGCGGTTGCCCATCTCCGACAGTACGGCGACGAAGGGGTGCAGACGGGCTTCGACAGCGGCTTCTTCCCCAGGCTGGCGATCGCGATCGCGCTCGCCGGTATCGCCGCGTGGCGGCGCTGGCCGTTGCCCCGGACGGCGGCGTTCCTGGCCACGCTCGTCGGGCTGCCGGCGCTCCGGGCCGCTTCCTTTGCCATGCTCGCCGGCGTCCCGCTGCTGCTCCGGCGGGACCTGCTGGCCCTTTCGGGCGCCCAATCCGCCGTGCCCCCGGCAGGGCGCGCCGAGTCCCGTACGAACGGCCTATCCACGCCGACCAACGGGCTATAGGCGGGCGGTACCCGCGCTGGCGATGATGCGGCCATGAGCGCGCAGGACGCACGGCCCTTCAACGACTGGCTTCGCTCCCAGCTCAAGGCCAAGAAGATGTCGCAACGGCAGCTCGCACAGCAGTCGGGCGTGGATCACTCGACGATCTCCCGGCTGATCCGTGGCGACCGCACGCCTTCACTCGGAACGGCGACCAAGCTCGCCCGCGGCCTGCGCGAGATCCAGGATTCCAGCGAGACCCCGTCCTACTTCGGCCGGGTCACCAATGGCGCGACGAGTCCGACAGCGCGCGTGGAGTACGCGCTGCGCTCCGACGATCTCCTGAACGAGCCCGACGTGCGGCAGATCATGGAGTACTACCTCTCCATCCGCATCCGGCGGATGGGGCGAGGGCCCGTGCCTGGGAACGGCATGAGCCGCTACGTGGTGAGCGTCGGGTCTCCACCGTACCGCACCCGCTCCTGAACGTATCGGACGCGCCCGGTCCTCTCCTCCTCGCCCGGGCGCCAGATTGACGGACACCGGCCCACCTCGGGGCCGGTGTCCGCATTTCCAGGTTCGACTCTCAGTGACCCGGCCGGGGACGGCGTTCCGCCGTGCCCCAGGTGGGCGACGCGCTCAGGCGGGTGCCGTGTCGGCGTCGGATTGGGCGCGCAGCCCTTTGGTCTTGGGCGACACCAGGTAGGCGATGCTCCCCAGCACGATCACGGATAGCACGCTGATCGAGCGATCGACCAGAGCAAGCGCCGTGGCATCGGTGATGGGGACGCCGTACACGACGGTGAGCACCCCCACGACCCCCGCCTCCACGATGCCCAATCCAGCGGGGGTGAGGGGCACGGCGGTGAGCAGCGAGGCGGTGAGCGCCACGAAGAAGGCGCCGCTCAGGCCGAGGTGCACGTCCGAGAAGTGCAGCGCCTGCACCACCAGGAAGAACCGTCCGCCCTCGGTCGCCCAGATGAACCCGGTCAGCACCACCAGCGCCGGCAGCCGCCGTCGGTCGATCGAGAACACGCCCTGCTCGAAGCGCTCGTAGAGCTCGATCACGCGGTGGGGGAGCGGGAGGCGGGCGAGCAGCCGTCGGCCGAAGTTCCGCAGCGTCAGCAGCCCGAGGGCGAGCAGCGCGATGAACACCAGGCCGATCAGGAACAGCACCTGGACGTCCCGCGGGAACCCGGAGCGGAAGCTCCAGAAGCCCGCCGCGAGGCCGAGCAGGACGATCGCGAACAGGTCGAGCACCCGCTCGATGAACACCGTGCCGAGCGTGCGACTCAGGGAGACGAGGAAGTTGAGCCGCAGCAGGTACGCGCGGTACACGTCGCCCAGCTTGGCCGGCACGACGCAGTTGACCAGCCAGCTGATGAAGATGATCTCGGTGGAGTCGCGGGAGGACACCTCGGTGTTCGCGCCGCGGAGCAGCAGCATCCAGCGCACGCCGCGGAGCGGGAAGCCGACGTAGTACACGACGAACGCGGCCACGAGGAGGGCGCCGTCCGCCGCGAGCAGCGAGCTCCACAGCTGCGCCAGGTCGAAGCCGCGGATGTTCACCACGATCAACACGATCAGGAACAGCGGCAGCGCGATCGAGAGGAGCGTGCGGGGCTGGCGCAGGCGGCGGGCAAGCGAAACCTGCTCGACCGAGACCTCGCCCTCGGGCTGGGCGGTCGACCCGGAGGGTGCGTTCATCGCGAGACCCCCGGAGCGACGCGGCGGTTGCCGCGCAGTCGCTGGACGAGCTTCGCCAGCGGGGTCATGCCACGCATGAGGAACGATGCCCGGCCGGGCATGAGGGAGGCGCCGGTCACCCCGGCGAGCGCGGCCCGCAGGTCATCCGGTCCATCGAGGGGCCCCGGGAGGATCGTGTAGGCGATCCCGACTTCGAGCAGGGTGTGCGCGTCGGACACGGCGACGCCCGGGAGTCCGCGCGCCGCGGCGAAGTCGGCAGCCCGATCGTTGGCGGCGCCGTACGCCACCCGCGCGTTGAACACCTCGACATAGTCGAGGTCGTCGGCAAAGGCCGCCATGGGACCATCGTCCTGTGCGCCGCGGAGGACCGAGCCACGCAGCCGGTCGAACGGGTGCGGCGCACCGACGAGGCCCCCCTGCGCACGGATCGCCGCGATCGTCTCGGCGGCCGGGAGCCCCGGGGGGACGGGTTCGTGCAGGTAGAGCGCGATGAGGTCACCGTCCGCGCTCTTCACTTCCTCGCCGACGATCACCGTGAACCCCTCGGGCGCGAGCTCGCGCGCGCGCAGGGCGCAGTCGATCCGGTCGTGGTCGGTGATCGCCAGGTGGGTGATGCCCCGCCGGGCGGCCGTCCGCACGACCGCGGCAGGGTCATTCAGCGAGTCGAAGGAGCAGGAGGTATGGCAGTGCAGGTCGACGAAACAGCGCTCAACCTCGTCGCGCGAGACAGCCTCCACCACCCACCGCTCAGATCTGCTGCACCAGCGACTTCCGGAAGAAGTCGAAGTGCTCGAGCGCGATGCCCGTACCCAGGGCGACGCAGTTCAGCGGGTTCTCCGCGACGTGGCAGGGAACCCCCGTCACCTGCGTGAGGAGCTTGTCGACGTTGCGCAGGAGCGCCCCGCCGCCCGACATCACCATGCCCTTGTCGATGATGTCGCTGGAGAGCTCGGGGGGTGTCTCCTCCAGCACCTGCCGCACGGCGGCCACGACCTGCTGGAGCGGCTGCTCGATGGCCTCCATCGTCTCCGAGCTGGTCATGGGGATCGTGCGCGGCAGACCGGCGATGAGGTCGCGCCCACGCACCTCCATCGACATCTCGCGCTCCAGGGGCAGCGCCGTGCCGATCTGGATCTTGACGTCCTCCGCCGTCCGCTCGCCGACCATCAGGTTGTACTTCTTGCGGATGTACGTCGCGATCGAGTCGTCGAAGCGGTTGCCGCCGACGCGCAGGCTCGTGCTGACCACGATGCCACCCAGCGCGATCACGGCGATCTCCGTGGTCCCGCCGCCGATGTCGATCACGAGGTTTCCCGAGGGACCGCTGATGGGGACGTTCGCGCCGATGGCCGCCGCGAGCGGCTCCTCGATGAGGTACGCCTCGCGCGCGCCGGCCTTCAGCGCCGCGTCGCGCACGGCGCGCTTCTCGACGCTCGTCACCCCCGACGGCACGCTGATCATCACGTCCGGCTTCAGCATGGAGCGGCCGGCCTTGCGGATGAAGTAGCGCAGCATGGCCTCGGTGATGACGTAGTCGGCGATCACGCCATCCTTCATCGGCCGGATCGCCTGGATGTTCCCCGGAGTGCGCCCGATCATCTCGCGCGCCTCCTCGCCCACGGCGACGATGTGGTTGTCGTCGCTCACGGCAACCACCGAAGGCTCCTGGATGACGATCCCTTTTCCCTTGACGTAGACGAGGACGTTGGCGGTCCCCAGGTCGATCCCGATCTTCATACGGGCGTAGGTACATCCTCCTCGGCGAGGCGTTCGAGCCGGGCGCCCAGGCTGACGAACTTGCCCTCGATGTTCTCATAGCCGCGGTGCACGTGGTGGGCTCCCTGGATGGTCGACACGCCGTCGGCGGCGAGCGCGGCCAGGATGAGCGAGGCGCCGGCACGCAGGTCGCCGATGTCGACCGAGGCGCCGTGCAGGTGAGCCGGCCCGATGAGCGTGGCGTCGTGCGGTCCGCTGATGCGGACCTCGGCGCCCATGCGGGCGAGCTCGGTCAGCCACTCCAGGCGGTCCTCGAAGATCGCCTCGTTCACGTGGCTCGCGCCCACCGCCTGGCTCAGCAGCACGCACGTGGGCGGCTGGAGGTCCGTGGCGAAGCCGGGGTACGGCGCGGTGACGATGTCGCACGCGTGGTAGGCGCGGGCCTCCGGGGGCGCGCCGCGCACGTTCACCGTGTCGCGGCCGCAGGCCACCTCGACGCCGGTGCTCGCCAGCACGTCCAGGAACGCGCCAAGGTGCCCGCAGGGCGCGCCCTCCAGCGCCACCTCCCCGCCGGTCAGCGCCGCGGCGATGGCAAACGTGCCGGTCTCGATGCGGTCCGGCACGACCTGGTGCTCCGCGCCCCGCAACCGGCGGCGACCCGCCACACGAATCGTGTCGGGCGCGGTGCGCTCGACCTCCGCGCCCATCTTCTGGAGGAACGCGATGAGGTCGTCCACCTCGGGCTCGTTGGCCGCCGGCCGGATCGTCGTCTCGCCGTCCGCCAGGGTGGCGGCCAGCATGGCGTTCTCCGTGCCCATCACGGTGATGTGGGGGAACGCGATCTCGCCGCCGCGCAGCCGCCCGGGCGCCTTCGCGTAGTAGTACCCGTAGCGGTACTCGATCTCGGCGCCCAGCGCGCGCATCGCGTCGACATGAAGGTTCACGGGGCGCCGCCCGATGCGGTCGCCGCCGGGGTTGCTGATGATGACCTCGCCGAAGCGGGCGAGCAGCGGGCCCAGCAGGATGAAGCTTGCGCGCATCTTCGCCGCAGCCTCGAGCGGCACGAACAGCCAGTCGACGTCGCCGGAGGCGACTTCGTACACGCTGGGCTGCGGATGGTCGACCACCACTCCCAGGTCGCGCAGCGTCTCCACCATCACGCGCACGTCCTCGATCTCGGGGACGTTCGTGAAGCGGCAGCGCTCGCCGGTCAGCGTCGCCGCGGCGAGGAGCTTCAGCGCGGCGTTCTTCGACCCGCTGATGCGCACGGTCCCGTGCAGGGGACGGCCGCCCTCGACGCGGAAGACCTCGCGACGGACGGGTGGGGGTGTGTACTCCCAGTGGAACGGACGGGCGTCAGCCACGAACGATCACCCGTGTCGCCGCGGGCCTTCCCGGTGGCGGCGCTCCGCCACGCGGATGCGCAGCAACGCCTGCTGCAGCTCGGCCCGCGCGTGCGCCAGGTCGGCGGGCTCCACGAACCCGGCCTCCAGAGCCCGCTCGGCATCCCGGCGTGCCTCGTGCGCGCGCTCCAGGTCGATCTCGGACGAGAGGTCGGCCGTTTCGGCCATCACCACCACCTTGTCGGGTCGGACCTGGACGAACCCGCCGGCGATGGCGAAGTACTCCTCGTCGCGGCCCTTCTTGATGCGCAGCTCGCCGAACCCGAGCATCGCCAGCAGCGGGGCGTGGTGGGGCAGGATCCCCAGCTCCCCCTCGGTGCCGGGGCAGATGACCTCGTCGACCTCGTCGGAGTAGGCGAGCCGCTCGGGGGTGACGATCTCCAGGAGCAGGGGCATCAGCGCCTACCCTCTCGAGAGAGGGCGGTTGCGGGGCGCCTCACGGGGTCCTGCCGGTCGGTCCCGCCCTTCCGCTCCGCTCGGACGGCGATCGCCGGTCGCCGACTCGCTCCGCATCCGGGCGCGGACCGCCCGTCACCCCTCCGGGAACGCCGCGCAAGGCCGCCTGCAAGGCGCGGCTGCCGCCCGCGCCCGCCTCGCCCGCGTCCGCCTCGGAAAGGGTTCATCGCATCTTCGCCGCGTTCGCCCGCACGTCGTCTATCGTGCCAGCCAGGAAGAAGGCCTGCTCGGGCAGATCGTCACATTTGCCGTCCAGGATCTCCTTGAACGAGGCGACGGTGTCGCGGA